>DATHXE010000192.1:0-4340 GCA_035459845.1 Tepidisphaeraceae bacterium
TTACCGACGATGGGGTAAAGAACGTGCGCCGGAAAGCCCACGGAACTTGTCCCGTGGGTTCCGCGGTGCGCTAAAACGTGCGTCGATTACCAGGCCTAAGCAAACGAACTAACGCCGCGAGCGCACGTCGCCCCCCTCACACCCCCTCACCGCGCCTCCGCCGGCACCGTCAGCTCCTTCGGCCCCACGATCACCACCGTGAACGGCCCCGGCGGCGTGCGCTTCAAAAACGCGTTCACCCGCTCCAGCGTCACCCCGTCGATCGCCGCCTTGACCTCGTCCAGCGTCCGGATCCGCCCGCGCATGAAAAAGTCGTGCGCGATCGCCCCCGCCCGCGCCGACGTGCTCTCCCCCTGCATGATCGTGCTCGCCTTCAGCCCCGTCTTCGCCCTCTGGAGTTCCGCTTCGGTCACGCCCTCAGTCAGGCGGAACAACTCGGCCACCACGCAGTCCAGCGTCGCCTGCGCCCGCTCGTTGCTCGTCCCCGCGTACCCCAGGATCGCCCCCAGCCCCTTGAGGGATGAGTACCCCGCCGACACGTTGTACACCAACCCGCGCTTCTCGCGCACTTCGGTGAACAACCGTCCGCTCATCCCGCCGCTGAGTACCTCGATCGCCAGCCGAAGCGTGTAGTAGTCCTCGTGCGTCTCCGCGATGGACGGGTACGCCAGCCCGATGTGCGTCTGCTCGCTCTGGGCCACCTCGAACTTGAAGTTGCCCGGCGGCGGCGTCTGCTCGACCGCGATCGGCTCGCCCGCCTCCCACCCGCCCAGCGCGGCCCCCACCGCGTCCTTCGCCCGCTCGAATTCCACGTTCCCCGCCAGCGCGATGATTGCCCCGCGCGCCCGGAACCGCCGGGCCCAGTCGGCCTTCGCCGCCTCCACCGTCAGCGCCTCGAGCTCGGCCGGGTCGCCCATCGTGTTCCGCCCGAGCGGCGACGGGAAGAACCACTCGCGCAGCCGCACGAACAATTTCTGCCGCGGCTCGTCCTCGATCCCCTCCAGCGACTGCAGCGCCAGGTCCCGCGCCGCCTCGAACCCGTCGGCCGGCAGGTGCGGGCGCATCACGATGTCCGCGTACGTCGGCAGCGCCTCCAGCACGCGCGCCGCCAGCGCCGCCGACCCGAACCGCGTGTGGTAGATCCCCACTGAACTGGACCGCTGAAGCCCCATCGCGTCGAGGTGATCGGTCAGCTCCTTGCTGCCGCGTGACCCCGCCCCGCGCAGGACCAGGTCGCTCAGCACCGTCGCCGTCCCCGATGCGCCGACCGGGTCGGTGCTCCCGCCCGCGTCCAGCAGGAACGTCATCGCCCCCGACTGCACCCCCGGCATCTTCTCCACGAGTAGCGTCAGGCCGTTCGCGTACGTGTGCTGGAAATATCGCTCGGACAAGTCGGTTCCTTTCGTTCCCGACCCGACGGATCAGCCCACCGGGTCGGCGACGATTATAGACGGCGCGCCCGTTAGAGCCATTCCCCCCATCCACAAAGCGGGCTAGCCGCTTCAGCGGCTAGTGGGAGACTGAAATGCGTTCGATGAGCCGCTACGGATTTTCGGTAGACGCTTTAGCTGCGACGCAACCCGTCGCCGACGCGCTAGACGCCGAACGTCGCACGCTCAACGTCACCCCGCCCTCCCGGTACTGCCCTTCGAGCCGTTCCATGAGTATCCCGATCACCTGTCCAACCTGCGCCCACGCCTACCGCGTCAACGACCGCCTTGCCGGAAAACGCGTGAAGTGCAAGGCGTGCGGCGCGGTCATCGCGGTCGCGGCAGTCGCGCCGCCGGATGCGGCTGCCCCGCAAGCGGGAGTACATCCGGCAGGCGCGACATCGACGGCGACCTCGCGCGCCAAGCCCCGCGGCCCGCGGCCCAACACCCACGAGCGCGCCCCAGAGGCCGATCCGCACGCACCAGAAGACTCGCGACTCCGCCCGCGATCCGACTCCGCAGGAGTCGGCGTGCCGGATTCGGAAGTCCCTCCCAAACCCGCCAAGCGGCGCGAGCCGGGCGCGGGCCTCCGCCGACTCTACGCCACCATCGCCGTCTGCGCCGTCCTCGGCTTCGGCGCGTTCGTCTACCTCATGGGCCGAGAGCTCGGCCTGTGGGGCGAGTCCGGCTCGACGCGCCGCGCGGCCGTCGTGGAGACCCGCCCGCTCACGCCCGCCGAGCAACTCGACCGCGACCGCCACCTGAGCAACGCCAACCTCGCCCGCCTCGGCAACGCGCTCGAGCTCTGGGCCCGCCAGCACAAGGGCCTTTACCCGCGCCGCCTCGCCGACGTCGCCGAAGTGGCCGAGTTACCCGTGGGCACGCTGAAGTCACCGTTCGCCACTGACGACGCCCCGGAATCCTACCGCTACCTGTTCGTCCGCTCGCTCGGCGTGTCGGTCGGGCGCGACACCGTGCTCGCGTACGACGCCGCCGAGCTCGCCGCCGGCGCGGGCACCAACGTCCTGTACGGCAACGGCGACGTCCGCTGGGTCGCCGCCGCCGACCTGCCCGCCGAGATCCGCAAGTCCGAAGACGCCCGCCTGGGCCTCGCGACGACGCGCCGCGAGCGCTGACTTCCGGGGGACGCGTGTAAGGGGAATCACCCCGCCGCTTGCGGCTTCGCACTGCAATTCGGGTAACCTTCTGCCGTCCGAACTGTATTGAACTGCGCGGTGGGCATTCGGTACATTGCGCGTCCATTTCTGAATTGTGCGCGGCGCGGGCAACCGGGAGCGACGATGGGTATCACGGCAAGGTGCGGGTCCTGCGACAAGGCCTACAAGGTCGACGACAAGTTCGCGGGCAAAAAGATCAAGTGCAAGGCGTGCGGGGGCGTGGTCGCCGTGCCGAAGGTCGTGTCGGCCGTCCCGCTCGACGCCGCCGCTCCCGCGCGTCCCGCCCGCCAGTCCGCCGCGCCCGCCCGCACCGCCCCCGCGCGCCAGGCGCCACCACCGCCGCCCCCGCTGGACGACCCGTTCGACAACCTCGACGCGCTCGCCGCCCTCGACCAGCCCGCCGTTGATCAGCCCGCCCCCGAGTACAGCCCGCGCGGCCGCGCCGCCCCCGCCCGCACCCCGCCCCCCGAGCTCCCCGTCGGCGACGACAAGCTCGGCCCCCCCGTCCGCGCCCCCGCCTACGTCTCCAAGCGCGGCGGCGCCATGCCCGGCGCCCCCAAGGTCGAGTACGAGACCGTCCGCTTCCGCTCCAGCCGCTCGATCGTCATCCCAGGCGAAGAGGCGTTCGACAAGTGGCTCCCCACGATCTTCATCGGCGGGACAATCGTCGGCTTTCTCCTGATCTTCGTCTGGATCCCCGTCCAGGCCAGCCGCTACAACGAGTTCGCCGAGCGGTTCAAGCTGACCGGCGGCTACCAGTACGGCGCCGCCTTCAAGGAGGCCGCAAAGGTCGTCTTCCCCCCGGCGATCGGCCAGTTTGCGATCATCGCCCCGCTCGCGCTCCTCGGCGTCTACGTCGCCTCGCGCCTCCTCAAGTTCCACATGCCCGAGAACGCCTACCGCCGGTGCGCGACGGCCATGTGCGTCCCGCCGTTCCTCTTCCTGCTCATCGCCCACTACGGGTTCTTCTTCCGGGGCAGCGTGGGCGGCGACTTCCTGACGTGGTACATCGTCGGCAACGTCCTGGCGTTCGGAGTCCTCTGGGTGATGCTCCGCCTCGACGTCGCCGCCTACTTCGCGTCCGCCGGCTTCGTCCTCCTGTTCGCGATCCTCCTGCCGATCCTGATCGTCTACATCATCGACCAAGCCACCCACAGCCGCTACATCGGCATCTTCTCGTCGTCGTCCTCCTATCGTTCCGACGACGACGAAGGCCCCCGCCCCACCCGCCGCACCGCCCCCGCGTGGACGCCCCCGCCCACGCCCCCGCCCCAGATTCCCACCCGCCCTCAGCGCCCCGACCCCGCCGTCCTCCGCGCCCAGGCCGAAGACCGCCTCCGCAAGATCCACGGCGCACTCCAGGCCTACGTCGCCGAAAACGGCGGCCGGTACCCCGCCTCCCTCCACTCGCTCGTCGCCGCCGGCAAGCTCCGCTCCGACGAGGCCAGCGGCTACTCCGGCATCCCGCTCGCCTACGCCTTCCACGGCTTCCTCCGCGACCCCGTCTCCCCCGACTACGTGCTCGTCTCCGAAATGGTCCCGGGCGCCGGCATGGTCTGCCTGTTCGGCGACGGCCGCGTCGAAGCCATAGAGATGAGCCGGTGGTCCGAGGTCACCGCCAAGTCCAACCAGGCGCGCTCGGAGGCAATGCGCGCCGTCCGCCCGCCGCGCCCCCCCGACGCCGGAACCACCGGCAACACCGGCTCACCGCAAACGACCCCCCCCCCACCCC
>DATHXE010000193.1:0-3196 GCA_035459845.1 Tepidisphaeraceae bacterium
GACTGGACGCAGTACCGGGGGCCGAACCGGGACGGGCGGTCGCCCGACAAGGCGCCGACCGAGTGGTCGAAGACCGAGCACGTGAAGTGGAAGGTGAAGCTGCCGCACAAGGGCAACTCGAGCCCGATCGTCGTCGGGGACCGAGTGCTCGTGACGTGTGCCGAAGACCCCGCCGGCGCGGGCCGAAGTTTGTACTGCTTCGACCGGGCGACCGGGAACAAGCTGTGGGTGCAGACGGTCAAGTACGAGCAGAAGGAGCCGACGCACGCCACCAACCCGTACTGCGCCCCGACGCCGGCGACGGACGGGAAGGTCGTGGTGGTTTATCACGGGTCGGCCGGCGTGCACTGTTACGATTTGGCGGGCAAGCCGGTGTGGTCGTACGAGACGGGGCCGATGAGGCACATCTGGGGGTACGCGGCGTCGCCGGTAATTCTCGGGCAGACCGTGTTCATTAACCGCGGGCCCGGGGCGGGGCACTACGTGGCGGCGCTGAATCTCGCGGACGGCAAGGAAGTCTGGAAGACGCCCGAGCCGCGGGCGGCGGATGACAAGTTCGCCGAGACCGGCAAGTGGGCGGGATCGTGGACTACGCCGATCGTCGCGAAGATTAACGGACAGGAACAATTGCTGATCTTTCAAGCGGGGCAGGTGAAGGCGTACGACCCTGCGAACGGGAAGGTCCTATGGTCGGCGGTGGGCGCGGGCGACCTGGCGTATTCCGACGTGATGATCGCGCCCGATCTGAACGTGGGAATGGCACTGGCGGGGTACGGCGGGGCGGGCGTCGGCTTTTCGCTGGGCGGGTCGCCCGATGCGCCGGTGGGCAAGACGCTCTGGAAGACGAAGCAGAACCCGCAGCGGATCGGGTCGGGCGTGGTGGTCGACAAGCACCTGTATTTGCCGACGGAGCCGGGCATCCAGTGCATCGATTTGGCGAACGGGGAGGTCAAGTGGATGCAGAAGTTTCCCGGGCACAACTTCTGGGCGTCGATCGTGAGCGCGGAAGGGCGGCTGTACGCGACGAGCCAGAAGGGGACGACCTACGTCTTCACGCCGGACCCGAAGGAGTTCAAGCTGCTGCACACGAACAACCTTGGGGAGCACATTAACGCGACGCCGGCGATTTCGAACGGGCAAATGTTCATCCGGACGTGGGATAGTTTGTACTGCATTGAGTGACGGGTAAGTGTCTGCGCCTTAACGTCGCGCCGTCGCGACAGTACAGTCTGCATCTCGGTATCACGTCCCCGAACCTCTCACGGAGAACCCCCGCATGTCCCGCAAGCTCGCCCTGTTCGCCGCCGCCGCGTTCGGCCTCGGCCTGGTCGCCGCGCCGCTGGTCCGGCCCGCCGTTGCCGCGGATGAGAATAAGCCCGCCGTCGCCGCCCCGCAGCAGGCCCAGCCCGACGCCGAAGGTTTCGTCTCGCTGTTCAACGGTAAGGACCTCACCGGCTGGCGCGGGATGGAGGGGTACTGGTCGGTGAAGGACGGCGTGATCTCCGGGTTCCAGACGAAGGAGAAGTCGAAGCAGACGTTCCTGATCTGGGAGGGCGGGAACGTGACCGACTTCGAGCTGCGGCTGAAGTTCAAGTTCGCCGAGGTCGACGGGAAGATCGGCGGCAACTCGGGGATCCAGTTCCGGTCGAAGGTGGTCGACGAGAAGGGTTTCGTCGTCGGCGGGTACCAGGCGGACTTCGATTCGGGCAACGGGTATACCGGCATCATCTACGACGAGAAGGGGATCGCCGGCGGGCGCGGGATCATGTCCAAGCGCGGGGAGAAGACGACGTACGCCGCCGACTTCACCGACGCGAAGAAGCAGAAGCCGACGACCGAGCCGCTGGCGAAGGGGGACAAGGAGCTGAAAGAGGCGATCAAGGTGGGCGACTGGAACGACGTGGTGCTGACCGTGAAGGGCAACCACATTTTGTTCCAGATCAACGGGAACACGACGACCGAGGTGTTCGACGACAGCCCGAAGGCGCTGAAGGAGGGCGTGCTGGCGCTGCAACTGCACGCGGGGCACACCATGGACATCCAGTTCAAGGACATCAAGCTGAAGAAGCTGTGACGGCAAGCCCGCTTCAGCGGTCGGGTCGCGGAGCGAGTTGCGACCGAGCGACCATGTCAGAATCCTAAACCGGTCGCGGCGCCTGAACGGGCACCGCGACCGTTTTCTTTCCGTCGACACGATCGAGAGGATGGGGCGCGAGACTCGCACCTGCGGCGCGAATCCGACCCCGGCAGGACGGCGTGTGAGGTCGTGATCGCGCCGGTGCGACCCGAGCGACTCGCATCCGCGCCCGGGTCGGGATATAACCGTCCCCCCCACAGCTTTAAGGAGCGAAACACGACATGGAACGCACCCTGATCATCTTCAAGCCCGACGCCGTGCAGCGCGGGCTTTGCGGCGAGATTTTGACCCGGTTTGAGAAGAAGGGCCTGCAGATTGCGGGCCTGAAGTTCATGCGGATCCCGGCGGCGACGGCCGAGACGCACTACGCGCCGCACAAGGGCAAGCCGTTCTACGAGGGGCTGGTCAAGTTCATGACGTCGAGCCCGGTCGTGGTCGTCGCGCTGCAGGGGAAGGACGCGATCACGATCGCGCGCAACCTGATGGGCGCGACGTTCGGCTCGAAGGCGGCCCCGGGCACGATCCGCGGGGACTTCGGCGTGTCGAACTCGTTCAACCTGATCCACGGCTCCGACTCGCCCGAGGCGGCGACGAAGGAACTCGGGCTGTTTTTCAAGCCGGACGAGCTGGTCGATTGGACGCCGACGATCCAGACGTGGGTTTATGATTTCGGGAAGGGCGTCGCGGAATAGGAAGGATGAAGGCGGAAGGATGAAGGATGAAGTGGACGGATGCGGCGCAGCGCGCCCGATCATCCTTCCTCCTTCATCCTTAGGTGAGATTCGCGCATGAGTATCCCCACGTTAGTAGTCTTCGACCTCGGCCGGGTGCTCGTGCGGATCTGCGACGACTGGCGGCACGCGTGCGAGGTGGCGCGGGTGCCGTGGCCGGGGGTGGAGCGGACGGCCGAGGCGCGGGCGCGGATCATGGACGCGGTCGGGCACCTCGAGACCGCGGTGTGTGATTTGCCGGCGTTCTGCGAGCGCGTGGGGCCGGAACTCGGGCTGTCGGCCGACGAGATCCTGGCGGTGTGGGACGCGTACACGCGCGAGTCGTTCC
>DATHXE010000194.1:0-1617 GCA_035459845.1 Tepidisphaeraceae bacterium
CCATGGCAAAGCAGACGACTTCCGGCCGGTCCGCCGAGATCTCCCGCCAGACCAAGGAGACGCGCGTCCGCGTCGTCCTGAACCTGGACGGGTCGGGCAAGTCCGCCGCCGAGACCGGCGTCGGGTTCTTCAACCACATGCTCGATTTGCTCGCCAAGCACTCGTTGATCGACATGACGGTCAGCGCCGAGGGCGACCTCGAGGTCGACCCGCACCACACGGTCGAAGACGTCGGCATCGTGATCGGCCAGGCGCTGGAAAAGGCCTTGGGCGACAAGCGCGGCATCCACCGCTACGGGTGGGCGATGGTGCCGATGGACGAGAGTCTTGCCCAGGTCGCCGTCGACCTGTCGGGCCGGCCCGCGGTCGTGTTCAAGGCCCCGTTCAGCCCCGGCTCGATCGGCACGTTCCCGACCGAGCTCGTCGAAGAGTTCTTCCGCGGGCTGGCGAACAGCGCGCGGATGAACCTGCACGTGAACGTCCCCTACGGCTCGAACAACCACCACATCGCCGAGGCCATCTTCAAAGCGACTGCGAAGGCGCTCCGGCAGGCCGTCTCGATCGACCCGCGCGCGAGCGGGGACGTGCCGAGCACGAAGGGGTCGTTGAACGGCTGAGGGGCGGATTGCCCGCGTATACGGAGGGGGACAACGCGCGGCACGCTGGGGCAGTTTGGGAGGCGTATCGCCAGGTTCCGTGTTGAAGCGGCTGCCGGTCAGTCGAGGTTCAGGTCGCGCCCCGTGAGCTTCTTGTACGCCTGCAGGTACTTCTCGCGCGTGCCCATGACGACCTCGGGCGGCAACTGCGGCGCCGGGGCCTTCTTGTCCCACGGCTGGGCCTCGAGGTAGTTGCGGACGAACTGCTTGTCGTACGAGGACTGGTCGTGGCCGGGCTCGTAGTCGTCGGCGGGCCAGAAGCGCGACGAGTCGGGGGTGAGGACCTCGTCGATCAGGATCAGCCGGCCGTCGGGGAGCTGGCCGAACTCGAACTTCGTGTCGGCGATGATGATCCCGCGCGTCCGGGCGTAGTTGGCGGCCGACGCATAGAGCGCGAGCGTCTTGTCTTTCAACGACTGCGCGACCGCGTGACCGACGCGGGCGGCCATCTCCTCGAACGGGATGTTGATGTCGTGCCCGTGCTCCTCCTTGGTCGCCGGTGTGAAGATCGGCGCGGGGA
This sequence comes from Tepidisphaeraceae bacterium, assembly GCA_035459845.1. Classification (GTDB taxonomy): domain Bacteria; phylum Planctomycetota; class Phycisphaerae; order Tepidisphaerales; family Tepidisphaeraceae; genus DASPKW01. Next base: position 1,177 of record DATHXE010000194.1, read on the forward strand.
GGACGGACGACTGGTGGAGCCCGGGCGGGAGCGGCACGCCGCACACCGTTTGCGACCGGGCGTATTCCTTCCACCCCGACCCGGCCAGGTACCCGCGGGCCACGCACTCGATCGGCACGACCTGGGCCTTCTTGACCAGCATCGACCGCCCCCTGAGCTGGTCGGCGAACTTCTGCAGGTCCTTCGGGTAGTCCGAGACGCGCGCGGCGATCAGGTGGTGCTCGAACTGCCTGCCGAACTTCTCGAACCAGAACAGCGACAGGGCCGTGAGGATCTTGCCCTTGTCGGGGATGCCGTTGGGCATGATCACGTCGAACGCCGAGATCCGGTCGCTCGCGACGATCAGCAGGTGCTCGCCGAGGTCGTAGACGTCGCGCACCTTCCCGCGGCGGACGGGGAACGGCAGGTTGCTTCGGAGGAAAGAGTCGAGCATCGGTGTGG
>DATHXE010000195.1:0-3303 GCA_035459845.1 Tepidisphaeraceae bacterium
TTTGGCGTACTCGCTGTGCGGGCCGTACGGGCGGGTGTCGCCGAACACGCAGTCGAAGACGTGGTTCTTCGACGTGCCGGCGGCACGGGAAGCGGACGCGGCGTGGGCGGAGCTGCTTCATCGGATATTCTACGATTCCAATGTGCGTCTGGGGCGGGCGGAGCCGGGGGATGTGAACTACCTGAATCTGGAGACGTTCGAGCGGTCGCCGGTGGACGTGGGCGGGATGCTCGCGGACGGCGGGGCGTCGTGGGGGGCGATGCCGTGGTTCGCGACGGCGCGGGACGTCGTGTGGGAGCCGGCGGGGTGTTACATCGTCGACGACGAAGGTCGGTACGACGTGATGAGCGGGAGCGACTACACGGAGCTGGTGATGAACCGGCTGCTGGGGGCCGGGCGGGTGGACGAGGCGACATTCGTGGCGTTCTTCGACCGGGTGGCGGGACTGGCGGGCAAGGCGCCGGTGGGGCGAAAGTACTTCGACGAGCGCGAGGCGCGGTTCGCGCGCATCGCGGTCGTGCGGCCGACGGGGCAGTATCGAAGGGCGGTGGGGGAAGAGCCGGTGAGGTCGGGGCCGGTGGATCGAGCATTGATTGACGGATAAAACGAACGACGTCCCTCAAGGAGCCAACGTATGCCAGGTATTGTCCGACTTCACCGCGTGCTGCGATCGACGCCCGAGCGGGTGTACCGCGCGTTTCTGGACGCCGACGCGATGGCGAAGTGGCTGCCGCCGAACGGGTTCACCGGGCGGGTGCATCACCTGGATGCGAAGGTGGGCGGGACGTACCGGATGTCGTTCACGAACTTCACGAGCGGGAAGAGCCACTCGTTCGGCGGGACGTACCTGGAGCTGGTGCCGAACGAGCGGATCCGCCACACGGACGTGTTCGACAACCCGAACCTGCCGGGGGAGATGGTGGTGACGGTGACGCTGAAGAAGGTGATCGTCGGGACGGACGTGAGCATCGTGCAGGAGGGGATTCCAGACGTCATCCCGGCGGAGGCGTGTTACCTGGGGTGGCAGGAGTCGCTGGTGTTGCTGGGGAAGCTGGTGGAGGCGGAGATTCCGGATTGAGGCGACGCTGGGCACCCTCGAATTCAGGTTGATCCCGGATTACAGCGCGGCGATAATTAGCCTATGGCGGCTACGACCGAACAACTCACCCACGACGCGCTTGCACTGCCCGAGACGGATCGGGCCCGACTCGCACAGGCGCTGTTACAGAGTTTGGAGCCGACGGTGGACGAGGGCGTGGCGGAGGCGTGGGACGTCGAAGTGGCCCGGCGTCTCGAACGAGTTCGACAGGGGGCTGCCACCGGAAGGCCGGCGGACGAGGTGTTCCGGGACATTCGGGCCCGGCATCAACGATGAAACCGCTCATCATTGATGCGGAGGCCGAGGCCGAACTTGCGGAGGCCGTCGACTTTTACGAAGCGCGGCGCCCCGGATTGGGGCTTGAATTCGAGGCTGCGGCGCGCGGGGCGGTGCAGACGATCCAAGCCGACCCGGATCTTCAGCCACTCAGGTCCGACGGCACTCGCCGGCTGGTTATGGCACGATTCCCGTACGTGATCCACTACGTCGAGCTGGCGAACGAAATATGGGTGCTGGCGTTCGCGCACACGAGTCGCAAGCCGGGGTACTGGAAACGACGGCGTTAGCGCCGGGGGCGCTTCAGCGGGTACGGCCGCGCGGCGATTGATAACACGCGCGCGAGATGCCGTGGGACGCGCCCCGCAAGCGGAGCGGCTACAAGGGGGATCGGGCGGTTGTTGCGCGAGCGGTGGGCGGAGCCCACCCTACGGGGTTACCGCGCATCCGCGAGGACCTTGCGGAGGTAGTTGCCGTAGTCGCTCTTGCCGGCGGCGTCGGCGAGCTTTTGCAGGCCGGTGGCGTCGATGAACTTCTTGGCGAAGGCGATCTCCTCGATGCAGGCGACCTTCAGGCCCTGGCGGGCTTCGAGGGTCTGGACGAATTGGCTGCTGCTCAGGAGCGAGTCGTACGTGCCGGTGTCGAGCCAGGCGATGCCGCGGCCCATGGTCTGGACGCGCAGGGTGCCCTGGGCGAGGTAGGCGCGGTTCACGTCGGTGATCTCGAGCTCGCCGCGGGGGCTGGGCTTGAGGTTCTTCGCGATCGACACGACCTGGGAGTCGTAGAAGTAGAGGCCCGTGACGGCCCAGTTGCTGCGGGGCTGCTTGGGCTTCTCTTCGATCGAGAGGGCGGTCATGGACTTGTTGAACTCGACGACGCCGTAGCGTTCGGGGTCGGCCACCTGGTAGGCGAAGACGGTGGAGCCGGTCTTGAGGTTGACGGCCTGCTCGAGCATGGTCGTGAGGTCGTGGCCGTAGAAGACGTTGTCGCCGAGGATGAGGCAGACGGGGTCGTTGCCGACGAAGGTGTCGCCGATGGTGAAGGCCTGTGCGATGCCCTTGGGCTCGGGCTGCTCGCGGTAGTCGAAGCGCATGCCGAGCTGTGAGCCGTCGCCGAAGAGGGCGCGGATCATGGGGAGGTCGCGCGGGGTGGAGATGATCAGGACCTCGCGGATGCCGGCGAGCATGAGGACGGACAGGGGATAGTAAATCGTGGGCTTGTCGTAGACGGGGAGGAGCTGCTTGGAGAGGCAGCGGGTGAGCGGGTAGAGGCGGGTGCCGGCCCCGCCGGCGAGGATGATGCCTTTCATGACGACGACTCCGGGGTGCGACTAGGGCGGGCCGAATGCGGTCCGCACGGGGGATTGACGATCTCCGGGACGCGAGGGCCCGGGCACGTTGGGTTTATCGGCAAGGACGCGCGTTAAGTTAGGCGGATCGTAGCGGATCGGAGGGGTGGGGCAACCGGATTGTCGTTCGAGCCAAACGTGTGTGACGGCAACCTCGTCGGACCGATATACTCGGACGTTATGACGCCCGAACATTTCCAGACGACAATTCGCGCGTTCCAGAAGCGGACGCCATTCGCGCCGTACCTCGTGGAGTTGGTAAGCGGCGATCGCGTCCGCGTGGATCATCCGGAGGCGCTGGTGATTCGTGGGGGCGTGGTGGTGTTCGTCAGCGCCGACGGGGCGCCGGCGATCTTCGATCACGAGGGCGTGAGCCAGGTGATCGCGACCCCGGGCTCGGCGGCGGCATGACGGACGTTACTTCCGAGCGGTCGTTCGCCGCGCCGCGCGAGCGCGTGTATACGGCGTTCGCCGACCCGGCGCTGCTCGCGCGGTGGTGGGGGCCGGCGGGGTTCGTGAACACGTTTCACGAGTTCGATTTGCGGCCGGGCGGGCGGTGGCGGTTCGACATGCGCGCGCC
>DATHXE010000196.1:0-6337 GCA_035459845.1 Tepidisphaeraceae bacterium
ATGTCGCGCATCGTGATCAGCCCGCTCAGGCGGCCCTCCTTGTCCACCAGCAACAGCTTCTCGACCTTCGACCGGTAGAGGATGCGCTCGGCGTCCTCGAGGCTGGTCTCTTCCGGCGCGGTGACCAGGTTCTCCTTGGTCATCACGTCGCCCACCTTGCGGTTGTCGTCCTCCTGGAACTTGAGATCCCGGCGGGTCATGATCCCCAGCAGCCGGGGCCCCCGGGCGGACGACGACCCGTTCCCGCCGGTCGCGTGGCCGGTCGCCTTGACCCCCTGCTGGCCGGCCCGCAGCGGCTGGTCGGCCAGGGCCGCGTCGCCGTCGACGATCGGGATCCCGCTCACGTTGTACTCGCGCATCACCCGCCGGGCGGTCGCGATCGTCGCCGTCGGCGGGAGCGTGATCGGGTAGACGATCACCCCGTTCTCCGACCGCTTGACCTTTTCGACCTCGCGCGCCTGGGCGATCGCCGGCAGGTTCTTATGGACGATCCCGATCCCGCCCTCCTGCGCCAGCGCGATCGCCAGCGCGGCTTCGGTCACCGTGTCCATCGGCGCGGACAGCAGCGGGATATTGATCTCGATCGAGCGGGTCAGCTTCGTCCGCGTGTCGGCATCCGTCGGGACGAAGTCGGAATAGGCGGGGATCAGCAGAACGTCGTCGAAGGTGATCCCGTCGGCGATGATCTTGGGGTGTTCCATGGGACAGTGTTAAAGCGCGTCGGGCGAGGTGTCAAGCGAGGTTCGATCGACCATTTTTTTCAGGTCCCGGTCGCGTGTGCGCAGCACACCCGCTTGCGGGTTAGCGGGCCGACCGACTCGAGAATACCAAGGGCGGTCCATCGCCGCCGGGCGCCAATCCGGCCGTCCGGAATCCGCAAGTCACGAGAAGAGTTTTTGGCGCCCCGTCCGCCATTGACAATCGACCCCGAACAATTGACACCCTCCCGTTCATGGACGACTGGCTCGACATCCTCGCCACCCCCATCGACCCCGCCGCCGTCATCGCCTCCGTCTCGCACCCGCGCGCCGGCGGCGTCGCCGTGTTCCTTGGCGTCACCCGCGCGGAGAACCGCGCCGACGGCGTCCCCCTGCTCGCCCTGGACTACGAGGCCTATCGCGACATGGCCGTCAACCAGCTCCGCGACCTCGCCCGCCGCGCCCGCGACCGCTGGCCCGATCTCCTCCGCCTGGCCGTCGTCCACCGCACCGGCCGGGTCGACATCGAGCAGCCCTCCGTCGTCATCGCCGTCTCCACCCCCCACCGCGCCGACGCCTTCGACGCCTGCCGCTGGCTCATCGACACCCTCAAGGCCGAAGTCGCGGTGTGGAAGAAGGAAGTGTGGACGGACGGGAAGGGGACGTGGGTCGAGGGGAAATAGGGATTGCCGGTTGCCGATCGCCGATCGAATCGCGCGCCGACGTGGGACCTGTCATCCCGAGGTACTCCGAGGGATCTGGCCGGAGCGCCGAGGCCCGTTCGACATGGGCGATTCGCAACAGTGACGTCCGACAGCCCCTGGCATTCGAGCTAGATCCTTCGCTGCGCTCAGGATGACGGTCGGCGCGGCGCGCAACGCAATCGGCAATCGGCAATCGGCAATGGGCAATGGGCAATGGGCAATCGGCAATCAACCCGCTACCCTTCCCCATCATGTCCTTCGTCCTCGTCCAAATCCTCTTCTGGATCGCCCTGGCCACCTGGTTCGGCGGCGTCCTCTTCGTCGCGATGGCGGCGCCCGTCGTCTTCCGCACCGTCAAGGAACACAACCCGATCCTGCCGACCGTCCTGGCCGTCAACCTCGAGGGCCAGCACGGCTCGCTCCTCTCGGGCACGATCGTCGCCAACCTGATCGCGCAGCTCGTCCGCGTCGAGCTCGTGTGCGCCGGCGGGCTGTTGATCGCCCTGGTCGCGCAGTGGTGGACGACCGACGCCGCCGGCGCCAACTACCTGCCCCCCCTGCTGCGGTGCGCGCTCTACCTCATGCTCGTGGGCGTCGTGGTGTACGAGTGGCGCGTCCTCTGGCCGCGGATCGGCGCCCAGCGGCAGACCTACATCGACCACGCCGACGAGCCCGACGTCGCCAACCCCGCCAAGGACGAGTTCGACCGCCTCCACCGCGAGAGCGTCATGCTCCTGACCTTCCGTCTGGCGCTCCTGCTGGGGATGATCCTGTTCAGCGTCACGATCCGGGCGAAAGGGGTCGAGATCGTGTTCCCGGCGTAACACGGAGAAAACGAAAAGACGAAAAACGTAAAGCAGGTGTCCGCTTCTTTACGTTTTTCGTCTTTTCGTTTTTCGCCCTATCATCCACTCATGCCCAAGCCGCCGTCGAAGAAATGGGTGACCCGCGCCGAGCGCGTGCGCACGATCCTGCCCGTGCTCAAGCGGGCGTATCCGGGCGCCAAGTGCAGCCTCGATTACACCAAGCCCCTCGAGCTGCTCGTCGCCACGATCCTCTCGGCCCAGTGCACCGACGACCGCGTGAACATCGTCACCCAGTCGCTCTTCAAGAAGTACAGGACCGCCAAGGCCTACGCGACCGCGCCGCCGGACGAACTCGAGAAGGACATCCAGTCGACCGGCTTTTACCGCAACAAGGCCAAGAGCCTGCGCGGCATGGGCCGGGCACTGGTCGACGAGCACGGCGGCGAAGTCCCCCGGACGATGGACGAGCTCACCGCCCTCGCCGGCGTCGGCCGAAAGACCGCCAACGTCGTCCTCGGCAACGCGTTCGGGATCGACGTGGGCGTGGTGGTCGACACGCACGTCGGCCGCCTCTCCCGCCGCCTCGACCTCACCGACCACGACGACCCGGTCGACGTCGAACAGGACCTGATGCGCGTCATCCCCAAGGGCGAATGGACCATCTGGGCACACCTCATGATCGCGCACGGCCGGGCCATCTGCCAGGCCCGCAAGCCCAAGTGCCCCGAGTGCCCGATCCTCAAGTGGTGCCCGACGGGGCAGGCGAACGTGGCGGGGGGATGAGAGGGTAAGTGCGATCAAGTGCGATGTGCCGCCCGCTTCAGCGATCGGCGCGGACCCATTCGTCTTGGCCGTAACCTGAGCGGCAAGCCACAACGGATCGGAACGCAACATTTTCCCTGTCCCCTCCCCGCGCCACCGGCCATCTCTTCCTGAAGGCCCGGTCTGCGCACGCCGCGCCGGCCCGCCTCGGCAGATCCGCCGGCCACACCCGGCGCGCCCGCCGAATCGTGAAACGCGCGCCGCCAGCCCGGCGTCTGAGTTGTACTCGCGCGCCCGTGCCGGCGCACTTCCGGTTGCCCTCCTTAGGTCTATAGCGAAACGTCAGCCTCGTCCCTAACCTGCCGCCGTGGTCGCGATCTACAAGCCCATGCTCACGCAGCTCGACCCGGTCTCAATAGACCTGCTCGACGACGACGCGCTCCTGGCGCACTTCGTCGACGCCGCCGACGAGCGCGCGTTCGCCGAGGTCGTCCGCCGCCACTCCCGCTGGCTCTTCTCCCTCGCGCTGCGCGCGCTCCGCGACCGCCACCTCGCCGAGGACGTCACCCAGGCCGTCTTCATCATTCTCCACAAGAAGGCCGCCGCCATCCGCCACGGGACGCCCCTGTGCGGCTGGCTGTTCAAGACCTGCCGGTTCGCGATCTCCGACGCCCACAAGCGCCGCACCCGCCTCCAGCGCCGCGAGACCCGCGCCGCCGAGCTGATGCGCCACCGCCTGGGTGCCGCCCTGGTCGACGAGGACGCCCCGGTGGACGAGGACGTCTCCCGCGCCCTCGACGAGTCCGTCGCCGCCCTCTCCGAGTCCGACCGCCACGCCGTCCTCCTCCGCTTCTTCGAAGAGAAGAGCCTCGCCGAGGTCGGCGTCACGCTGGGCATCACCGAGGAGGCCGCCAAGAAGCGCGTCGCCCGCGCCGTCGAACGCCTCCGCAAGGCCTTCGCCCGCCGGGGCATGGTCGCGCCCGCCGCGCTCCTCCTGTTGCTGCTCGGCAATCGTTCCGCCGAGGCCGCCGACCTTGCCGGCAGCGCGTTCACCTTCGCCGGCGTCTCGTCCGCGTCCGCCGCCGCCCAGTCGATCGCCGCCGGCGCCCAGACGCTCATCTCCGCCGCGTACCGCAAACTCCTGGTCACGCTCATGGCGGCGTCCGTCGCCGTGATCGTCGGCCTGCCCACGCTCGGGTCGGCCGTCGTTTCCGCCGTCCGCGAAATCTCGGGCGGCTCCGAAACCGCGCGCCCGCGCCTCGTCGAGCTCCCCACCGGCTCGCGCGGCCAATCGACGATCGACCTCCCCGCCGAATCGAAATTCGCCGACCTCTGGATCGCGTACCGCGGGCAGATCCTCTGGCGCTCCGACGCGTACACCCCCGCCGCCGTGAAGCGCACCGCCGCCGGCGCGCCTGCCGACCCCTTCGTCCTCCGCAAGGCCGAGCAGCGCGACCGCCCGTACGCCGTCGGCGTCGACAAGAACGGCACCTTCTTCATCAAGCCCCTCGACCCCGCCACGCTGCAGGCCGGGCCCGTCCGCCAGGCCCTCTTCGACTACGACCAGGGCCCGTACGATCCAGCCTCGCGCGTCAGCCAGATGCTCTCCCTGATCGACCCCGAGGCCGCCGCCGCCGGCAATCCGAGCCACGCGGTTTCGCCCGCGTCTTCGTCGTCGTCGTCGTCCACCCTCCCCAACCCCGACTCCGGCAAGCTCGCAGACGGCAAGCCCGAGGACTGGCAAAAGCTCAACCGCCTCGACCGCACCGCCCGGCCGGCGGCCGACCGCGTCGAAAAGTCCTCCGTCCCCGACGACGACTACGAAAGCCCGATCTTCGCCGACCCGTTCAACACCCAGATGTTCATCCCCGAGCTCGACCTGCCCCCCGGCGCTTTCGAGTTCGCCCCCCGCGTCGAATTGGTCCCCGAGCCCGGCGCCGTGGCGCTGATCGGTCTCGGCGCGGCGCTCCTCCTGCGCCGCCGCAAAAAGTAGCTCAACATTCCGATGTTGAGGAGCGGCGCCGAAGTCCGATCGGGCACCGTTCCGCACAACCCACGGAACAAGCTCCGTGGGCTTTCAGGCGCGCTCTCACCCCCGTTGTCCGTAAGCGAGGATCTCCCGAAGAACCCCCCACGCGTCCGATAACCCGCGAAATCCAAATCGCGTTTGCCCGCGCCCCGCCCCAATCGTACGTCTCTCCCGACCCCTCTTTGGAAGGAGAGACACCCATGCGTTTCTGCCGTACTGCCGCCAACAGCCGGTCGACCGTCCTCGACCGTCACGACGCCCTCTGCGCCGCCCGCGCCGACAACGACGACCAGGCCGACGGCGAGCTCTTCGAGCACATCATCCTCACCGGCCGCACCCAGCCCACCTGCGAGCAACTCGCGGCCCCGGAAAAGGCGGCCGTCCAACCTGTCCAAGAAAAGCAATCCAAGAAGCCCCAACAGACCCTCCCGGCGGTCCGGACCAGCGCCCCCACAACGCCCCAACCCCCCGCGAAGCCTGATAAGTCGGACAAGCGGAAACTCTCCCCCTTCGAGACCGAGCTCCTCGAAGCGTGGTCGGAGTGCTAACGCGCGCGAACTTCACGAATCCGGGTGGCGCTGCCTCGTCCCAACGGCGAGGCAGCGTTCTCTCATTCCCACGCAGCACACACCCCATCACCCCATCCCACCACCTCCCCATCGTTCCCTTCCACGACCACAGGTTGACACAACCCGCCCCACGCCCCACAACGTCCCCCCATGGACGTGCTCTGGACCTCCCTGCTGATCTTCGGCCTGCGCGCCTGTGACGTCTCGATCGGGACGCTCCGCTCGATCTACGCCAACCGCGGCCGCCGCGCCGTCGCCGCATCCCTCGGCCTCTTCGAGTCGCTCATCTTCGTGTTCGCCATCTCCAAGGTGTTCAGCGGCCTGACGAGCCACTGGACGATGGTCGCCTACGCCTGCGGGTTCGCCACCGGCAACTTCCTCGGCATCACGATCGAGCGGTGGATCGGCTCGGGCACCGTCCTCGTGCGGATCATCGTCCGCGGCCGCAGCGCCAACATGATGACCGCGCTCCGCAGCGCCGGGTTCGGCGCGACCGCCCTCCAGGGCGCCGGCGGCGAGGGCGAGGTCGACTTTTACTTCGTCGTCGCCCCCCGCCGCCGCCAGCGCGAGCTCCTCGAGCTCGCCGAGCGCGTCGACCCCGACGCCTTCGTCACCCTCGACGCCGTCAACCACGCCGGCGGCGGCTACGTCTCCGCGACGCCCCCCGCGGCGAGCGTCAAGAAGTGACGCTCACGATCGTCCGAGGAGAAGACTCACCGCCGAGACGCAGAGGGCGCGGAGGGGGCGCGGAGAAGACTGCAACCGCCAA
>DATHXE010000197.1:0-3020 GCA_035459845.1 Tepidisphaeraceae bacterium
CACCGGATTCGTGGCCACCGAAGGTGGTCACGCCGCGCGTCACGCTCACTGCCCCTTGAACGTCGCCATGATCTGCTGGGCCGCGGGCCAGTGGGTGTCGAACGCCGCCTGTTCGCACGTGAACGTCATGAGGTACGCCGACTTGCCCTGGAGGATGAACGCCTGCGCCCACTTAAGCTTTAGCGCCTGAAATGGGCCCGAGTAGATGAACAGGTGCCCGGCGTGGCCCGGCGTGGTCAGCGGGGCAGACGTCTCGACCGTGACGCCTTGGATCTGCTTCTGGATGTCGGCCAGCGCCTCTTTGACGAACGCGTCCAGCGTCACGCCCTCGGGGACGGCCAGCGGCTTGATGATCACGTTTTGGCGGAACGCCGCGCCCGCCGCCAGCTGGGCGAGGAACATGTCCGCCCCGGTCTGCGACTTCTTGGCCTCCCACGTCGCCGGGTACTTTGCGGCCCACGAGCCGTCGGCGGCCTTGTGATCCTTGGCGTCCGCGGTCGGCTTCACGGCGGTCAGGTCGACCGGCGTCGTGTTCGGGTCGGCGGCACGCGCGGCGAACGCAAGGGCGAGCGTGAGTATAAGGGCGACAACCAGGGCGGATTTGTTTTTCATGACCACTCCGTTTCGGGGACAATGTCGATAGTCCGCGCATGATCGCCGATCCGGGACGAGTTGCACAGTTCCCGTTTTCGTCCGATTCGATCGCACAACCCACGGAACGAGTTCCGTGGGCTTTCGAAGACTGCAATCGCACCCCGCGGTTCCGAAACATCGAGCCCACATGTCTATCCCCGACCTGTCCCGTCGCGACGTCTTGCGCGGCGCCGTCGCGCTGGGCGCCGGCGCGGCGTTCGCGCCCGCGTCGATCGCCGCCGAGCCCGTCGCGACCGGGCGCAAGCCTGCCGTCCGCTTCGCCCACCTGACCGACATGCACGTCGACGCCGACCCGCGCCGGCGGGGGGATCTCGGGTTCGCCGCCGCGCTCCGGCACGTGTCGGCGCTTCCGAACCCGCCCGAATTCCTCATCACCGGCGGGGACCACGTCTACGAGGGCTTCGCCGCGTCCCGGCCGGTCGCGAACCGGCAGTGGGACGCCTACGCGAAGGTGCTGGCCGAGGGGACTAAGCTGCCGGTCCATCCCGTGATTGGCAACCACGACGTCTGGGGCTGGCCGGACGACAAGCTCTCGCCCGACGAACCCGGCTACGGGAAGGCGCTCCCGTGCGATCGACTCGGGATCGAAAAGCCGTACTACTCGTTCGACCGCGGCGGGTGGCACTTCGTCGTCATCGACAACATCGCCCGCCGGGGCAACCGCTACTTCGGCGGCCTCGACGACGCGCAGGCCGAGTGGCTCAAGGGCGACTTGCGCGCCGCGGAAAAGCGCCCCGTCTGCGTGATCTCGCACATCCCGATTCTCGCGGCGTGCGTCCTGTTCGACGTCGACACCCGCTTCAAGGACGACGCCTGGCACATCCCGGACGCGTCCGTCCACCGTGACCCGAAGACCCTCATCGACCTGCTCAAGACCGCCAACACGCGCCTGTGCATCTCCGGCCACATCCACCTGGTCGACCGCGTCGAGTACCGCGGGATCAGCTTCGTTTGCGACGGCGCCGTCTGCGGCAACTGGTGGAAAGGCCCGCTGCAGGAGTTCCCCGAGGGATACGGCACGTTCGACCTGTACGCCGACGGAACCTTCGACTGCCACTACCACGCGTACGGTTGGGAACGGGCGAAGGCGAACGGGTGACGTGGACTCTCGCCCGCGGCCGCCCATAACATGATGTTTCTCACACAACCGAACCCGCGCCGCGCACGGAGGAAGATTACGCCATGTCACTGCAATCCCTGATCGCCACCGGCACCAAGCTCTGGCTCGATTCGATCGACCCGGACCTCGTCCGCTCCAACTACGCCGCCGGCGCGACCGGGGCCACGTCCAACCCGATCATCGTCTCGGACCTGATCAAGACCGGGCGGTTCGACGACGAGATCGTCCGGCTGATCGATAAGGGGCACGACGACTCGTCGATCGCCTGGCTCATGACCGATCACCTCGTCCGCGACGCACAGGGCGTGTTCTCGCCGGTGAACGTCCAGACGCGCGGGGATGACGGGTACGTTTCGTTCGAGCTCGACCCCCTGCTCGAGGACATCGCCAATCCGATCCCGCACGCCGACCGCGTCAGCCGGTACGTCGAGCTCGGGCGGCAGTGGTCGGCCGGTCATGTGAACCGCATGATCAAGGTGCCCGCGACGCCCGCCGGGCTCGACGCGCTGGAAGACCTCGCCGCCAGCGGGATCACGCTCAACGTCACGCTGATCTTCTCCGAGCGGCAGTACAAGCTCGCCCGCGACGCCGTGTGGCGCGGCGTGCAGCATTCCAAGGCCGGCCTCGAGCGGTTCAAGAGCGTCTATTCGATCTTCGTGAGCCGGGTCGACGTGTACACCGAAAAGCACGTCCCCACGCTCTCGCCCGCAGCTCAGGGCCAGGTCGGCATCGTCAACGCCAAGCGGATCTGGCAGCTCAACCAGCAGTTCTGGGCCGACAAGAATCTGGCGCTCAAGCAGGAGATGATCTTCGCGTCGACCGGGACGAAGAAGCCGACGGACCCTGCGGACAAGTACGTGGGCGCGCTGGCCGGGAGCGACATCCAGACCAACCCGCCGGCGACCAATGCGGCCGTCGACAAGCTCAATAAGAAGTACACGCGGGCGGTGGACCAGCTCCCGCCGGCGGACGTGCTGGCGGACATCGACGCCAAGGTCGACCAGCAGAAGATGGAAGACAAGCTGATGGAAGAGGGCACGGCCAAGTTCGCCGACCCGCAGAAGGCGCTGCTCAAGCTGATCGGCGAGAAGCGCGCGGCGCTGACGGCGGCGAAGTAGCGCGCACCGCTGGCACGCGCATCGCTACCCCCCCGGGACGGAAATTCCCTGTCCGCCTAACCGCCGGCCCCATCCCCTGTCGGGGTTGGGGCTTGTTGGTCTAACCCTGAGGAGCCTCGCCATGAAGA
>DATHXE010000198.1:0-27975 GCA_035459845.1 Tepidisphaeraceae bacterium
CGCGCCGAAAGCCCACGGAGCTTGCTCCGTGGGTTGCGCGGCTTGGGCGCACGCGTTTTCTTTACCCCAGCGCTCAGTAAACGACGCACCGCGTTCCCAAACGAAGACGGGTGTGCGACCCGCGCCGGTGACCGGCACGCATCGCACACCCGTCGGTGTGTGACTCAAATTAAACGCGAACGCTTAGCGGGCTTCGCGGAACATCGCCTTGCCTTCGGACGAGCAGTAGACCTCGGTGCGGGAGGAAGCGAGCAGCCATTCCATCCGCTGGGCGTGGGTCATGCCGGACCACCGCGAGCGGGCGATGTTGACGCGGGTGCCGGACTGGTTGAACCGGCGGAGCGTGGCCTCGACGCACGCGTCGCAGACGGTCGAAGCGAGGCCTTCGTCCTGAACGTGGAAGGTGAGGGCCGACACGATCCGCTGGGGGTCGAACTCGAACGTCCCCTCGGCGGACGCGGACGGAACTTCGGGCCGGAACGCGACGCGGGTGAGCGACTTGCGGGCCATGAGCCACCTCCACGGGATTGTATGGCGTCCGCCGGCGAGACGCCGTGATAACAGGCCGGCGGGGGTCGGTTAGCCGTTGCGTGCTTGCGTATGCCGCAGGCTGCATCGGCTTTTTGATGACGGAATGAGCAAGATCAATCCGCGTGCCACGGGCTGAACCGCACCGGGAGAGGAAAAACCTGACTCGCCACGGGTTCGGTCGATCGCACGCTGATTAGATTCTGCGCAGCCGCCACCCCCGACGCTGCCTGACGCGACGGGGTTGCGCGATTATCGCGCCCGACCCATCGGCCCCCGCGCCCGACGGCTTCGGCCGGCGGTCGTGAGGTCGATTCGGTTATCGGGGCGGCGAGCGCCCCGGTGCGGAGGTGCCCGGAACCGGGCGTCTGGCAGGAACTACTTGGCGGGCGCCGGAACGGCGGCCTTCTTGGCGCCCTCGGCGGCCAGGAGCGTCGTCTCGGGGACGGCGGACGGCGTCGTCACGCCGGCGTACGCGTCCCACACCTTCTGGATGTAATCGGCCGCGGGCATCGTGCCGTCGACGATCACGAACCGGTACTTGAACGACCGCGACTCGCCGTTCTTGATCTCGACCTTGGGGAAGAACCCGAAGCGGCCGTAGTTGCGGTAGGCCGAGACGCGCGTTGACAGCGGGTTGGTCGGGTGGTTCATCTCGACGACGGCGTACGTCTTCTCGCCGGGGAGCGTGTACTGCTCGGCGACCCAGGCGTAGTCCTTGTCGTCGTGGGGCTTGGCGCCGGCCTTGGGGTAGAGGTAGGCCGTCTTGTCGGACAGGATGTCGCCGGCGGGTCGGTAGTGGATGCCGGCGTGCTCGGGGTCGCCGCCGAGGAGCGTGTCGCCCTGCACGGCCTTGAGGGTGGACGCAAAGTCGATGGTGATCCGGCCGCCCGCGGGGGCGCGCTTGAACGTCATCGTGCGCTCTTCGACGAGGAACGGCGCGCCCTTGTCGTCGTTCCAGTGGGTCTGCGACGTGAACGTCGCGCCGTCGGCGGTGGCGGACTGCTCGGTGAACTTCTGGTGGGCGATCTCGCCGCCCTTCATGTGCCAGCGGTCGTACTTCTTGCCGCCGACGGAGATCTGATTCCAGCCGATGTAGATCCCGCGGTGGTGGGGGTACTGCTTGCCGCCGGCACCCTGGGTGATCGGGGCCTTGCCGTCGGCGTCGAAGACGTGGAGGTAGGGCTTGTAGGTCTCGTTCAGGCGCTGCTTGTCGTACGCGTACATGTAGCGGGCGACGATTTTTCCGTCGAGGAGGACGTCCATGTGCTCGCCGGCCTTGTCGGCGAGGGCGAAGCCGTCGGCGGCCTGGGCGAGGCTGGGGATCAGGGCGAGCAGGAGCGTCGGAAACAGGGAGCGGGTCATGATGCGATGTACCGGGTGCGCGGGTGGTGTGTTGACCGGTGTCACGTCCGCGGCGGTCGTTCGGAACGGCTCGGACGGAGCTTCGTCCTCCCCGGACTGTCATGGGTGTTCTCCCCTCGCGTCGGCGGGGCGAACGTGGTAAGAATTTGGGTGTCCAATTGAAAGACGGCGCGGCCGAGTCGTCCAATCGCGTCCTGGGCTCGCCGCGGGGGTCTTGTCACCACCCGATCAACCAACGAGGACGTGAGGAGTAGATGGTCGCATGAAATCGAAGAAGCAATGGATGTGGGCCGGTGTCGCCGCCGGCTTGGTGGTTGGATCGCTGGTGTCCCTGCGCCCGGCGGTCGCCGAGGACAAGCCCGAGGGCGCGGCTGCGGGCGTGCTGCCGGACGTGAAGTCCGAGGGCGCCAAGGACGCGAAGGACCTCGAGCCGGTGAAGGTCGAGCTGCCCAAGCCGCTGTTCACGGGCACCCCGAAGGCGCCGCCGAAGGACACGACGGTCGACCTCAAGACGCTCGGCAAGCGCCGCGGGCAGTTCCTGGCGCCCAAGGGCGTGGAGCTGCTGTCGCTCAAGAAGCCGGTCAAGCTGAGCGACGAGAACCCGATCATCGGCGACTCGACGGTGGTCAACGACGGGTCGAAGGAAGGCACCGACGGCAACTGGGTCGAGCTCGCGCCCGGGCTGCAGTGGGTGCAGGTCGACCTGAAGCAGTCGAGCGAGGTCTGGGCGGTCGTGCTGTGGCACTACCACGCCGAGGCGCGCGTGTACCGCGACGTGGTCGTCCAGGTGTCGGACGACCCAGACTTCATCACGAGCACGACGATCTTCAACAACGACCAGGACAACTCGGCCGGCCTGGGCATCGGCAAGGACCGCGAGTACTTCGAGTCCGACGAGGGCAAGCTGGTGGACGGCAAGGGCGTGAAGGGCCGGTACGTCCGCTGCTACTCGAAGGGCAACACGTCGGACGCGCAGAACCACTACATCGAAGTGGAAGTGTGGGGCAAGGCGGCGAAGTAGTGGGCGGTCGGCAGTAGGCAGTCGGCAGTAGAAAACGTGGAAGGAGCAGGCCTGATGGGCCTGCTCCTTCTCGCTTTTTGAGCGCGCCCGGAATCCGTTTCGCGCCAATCTTTGGGGCCGGTGGTCGGATCTTCAGCGCACGCGCTGGACGGGGGTATGTTCGGCGTACCACGAACAGGAGAAGCGATTATGAACTACCGTGCTCACGTCATTGCGATCGCCGCGGCATTGTCGATCGGGTCGGCCGTGTTGCTGGCGGAGGACAAGCCCGAGGCCGTCGGTGGCAAGGCCGAGAAGGTGGAGTACTTGCCCCCCGCGCGGACGGCCGGGGCGAAGGAGGCCACCGAGAAGGAGTTGGTCAGCTTGCCGCTCGAATTGCCGAGGGCGGTGACGATCGGGACGCCGCAGAAGGCCCCGGCCGACACGACCGTCGACCTGAAGAACCTGGGGAAGCGGCGCGGGCCGTTCCTCGTGCCCAAGGGCGTTCAGGTGGTTTCGAAAGGGAAGAAGGCGACGATCAGCGACGACGCGCCGATCATGGGGGATGCGTCGCTGGTGACCGACGGCTCGAAGGAGGCGATCGAAGGGGAGTTCCTCGAGATGTCGACCGGGCTGCAGTACGGGCAGGTCGACCTCGGGAAGCCGACGGAACTGTTCGCGATCGTCGTCTGGCACAACCACCTGCAGCCGCGGATCTACCGCGACGTGGTCGTACAGGTGTCGGACGACCCGTCGTTCAAGGCCGGCGTCACGACGCTGTTCAACAACGACCAGGACAACTCGGCCGGGCTCGGGGCGGGCACGGACCGCGAGTACTTCGAGTCGGACGAGGGCAAACTGGTCGACGGGCGCGGGATCAAGGCGCGCTACGTGCGGTGTTACACGAAGGGGAATACGTCGGATGCGCAGAACCACCTGATGGAGATTGAGGTGTGGGGGAAGTGAGCGGGAATTGCCCATTGCCGATTGCCAATTGCCGATTGCCGATTGCCCATTGTTCATTGCCGATTGCCCCATTGCCCATTGAAACGCGCACGAGCGTCGAGCCTGTCATTCCGAGGTAGTCCGAGGAATCTGGTCACGAGCCCCGAGGCCCGTTCGACTTTGGCGATTCGCACTCGAATGCAAATGTCCAACGTCAGACGGGCCTTTTCGTTCGGGGCCGGATCCCTCGGAGTACCTCGGAATGACAGGTGGGACGTCGCCGCGCGAAATGACGGCTCTCGGTCGCAGTGCTGACAACTGCCCCCCGACACCCGACAATGGCCCCATGCCCCGTCGCCTCGTTACTGCCCTCATCTTCCTGCTCGTCATCGCCGGCGGGCTCGCGCTGCGGCTGCCGCGACTCGGGCCGGTCAGTCCGGACCCTCGCGCCACTGCCGACCCCTCTCGGGAATGGACGGAGCGGACGGACCGGCCGCTGCATAACGACGAGGGGGTGAACACGTACAAGTTCGACGAGGTCTGGACGACCGGGCGGTTCGACTACCAGACGATCGACTTCCACGGGCCGTCGCTCTACTACCTGACGCTCCCGGCCGCGTGGCTGAGCGGGGCGCGCGAGTACGGGCAGACCAACGAGTGGACGTACCGGATGGTGGCCGTGATGGCGGGGGCGTGGCTGATCGCGGTGCCGATGCTCCTGCGCCGCCCACTGGGGACGTGGGCGGCGATCTGGGCGGCGGTGCTGGCGGCGGCGTCGCCCGGGCTGGTGTTCTATAGCCGGTATTACATCCACGAGATGCTGCTCGCGCTGTTCACGATCGGGGCGATCGTGACGGGCTGGCGGTTCACGCTCAAGGGGCGGTGGCGGTGGGCGATCGGCACGGGCGTGTGGGTGGGCATGATGGCGGCGACGAAGGAGACGTGGGTCATCCACGCGTTCGCGGCGGTCGTGGGCGTGGTGGGCGTGTGGCTGTACGACCGGGCGCGCGGCGAGCGCGGGATGGCCGGGATCCACGTCGGCCCGGGGCGGGTGCTCGCGGGGGCGGGGGTCGCGTTCTTGGCGTTTGTCGTCATCCTCGTCACGATGTACTCGAACTTCTTCCGCGACTTCGGCGGCGACGACGGCCGGTCGCTCTGGGAACGGTCGGGGCTCGCGAAGTTCGTCGGGTCGTACGCGGTGTACTTCCAGCGCGGTACGGGGAAGGAGGGCGTGCACACCCAGCCGTTCGGGTATTACCTGCAGATCCTGACGTGGTACCAGGCGAAGAAGGGGGCGCCGGTGTTCACGGAGTGGCTGATCGTTGGGACGTCGGCGCTGGGCGTGATCTTCGCGCTCGTACTGCGGGCGAAACGACCCGAGGGATCTTCCGGCGCGCGACCGGGACGCGAATCCGACTCCACGGGGGTCGGCGTGGGCGGTGCAGAAGTCGGGCCCAAGCCCCGCAAGAAGCGAGATCACCCGCTGACGGTAGACGACGCGGGATTGCCCACGGTCGACTACGCCCACCCGCACACGCCGCGGCGTAAGAAGCTTCGCCGCTATCACCACCACCACGCCCCGCCGAGCCCGTCGATCCCGTTCGTGCGGTTCATGGCGTTCTACACGATCGCGCTGACGCTGGTGTATTCGGCGCTGGCGTATAAGACGCCGTGGTGCATGGTCACGTTCGTGCACGGGATGACGATCCTGGGCGGGTTCGCGGTCGCCCGGCTCGTGCGGTGGACGCCGACGGTCGCCGGCAAGGGGCTGGTGTCGGCGGCGGTGCTGGTGGGCGTGTACTTCATGCTGCTGAAGGTCGACCAGGCGAACGGGCTGACGGAGAAGGCGGCCCAGCGCGGGCTGGCGTCGCACGAGTTCAACCCGTACGCGCACACGCCGACCACGCGGAACCTGTACGACCCGATCCTGCGCACGATCGAACAAGTGGCGGCGATCCGGGCGGACGGGTTCCGCGGGAAGATCCAGATCGTGGGCAAGGAGATCTGGCCGCTCCCGTTCTACCTTCGGCGGTTCACGGCGGCGGCGTACTACGACCACGTCCCCGAGAACCTGCGGGTGCTCGACGCGGACCTGATCATCGGCCCGGAAGAACTGGGCGATAAGCTGGCGTTCATGGAGGGAAGGCAGTTGGCGGCGCTGCGCCCGCGGGAGAAATCGCTGTTCCTGTACGCCCCGCCGGCGGTGTGGGAGCGGTGGCTGGCGCAGCGGCGCGGGGAGCCTTTGCCCCCCCTGCCGGCGGTGACAACGCGGCCGGCGGCAAACCCGGTCACGCCGGGACCGACGCCGACGCCGGTGACGGCGCCGAAGTGAAGCCGGGTTTGCGCGGGGTGGGTTGGCTGCAGGTCAACGACCTGCTGTCGCGCCCGTCGTCGAATCCCCATCTTCGGGCGAGCGCATTTCAAATCTCTGCACGTCAGCAACGCGTTGCGTTGCAGCTATCTCAAGTCGCGCCTTTGCTCACCGCCCGCCCGGCGCGTGCGTGACGAACGACACCTCGACGTCGGCGCTCCAGAGGTCCTCGGGCTTAGCGCCCGCCGGCGTCGGCGTGGACCGCGCGCCGGCCTGGGGCGGCGCGAGTTCGATCCGACGCGACCGCGACGCGGCGTCGATCGAGTGCAGGTGGTGCAGGAACGCGACGAGCTGCTTGAGCGTGAGCGGGTCGAACCGCAGGTAGACGGGGGTCTCGGTGTAGTCGGTGCCGGGGACGCGCTGGGGGGCGGCGGGCTCGGAATCGGGCGGGGCGTGGAGGCCGGCGGCGGTGGCGGCGGCGGACAGTTCGCGGGCCAGCTCCGGTGCGTCGACGGCGGCGGCGGCGGTGCGGGCCCCGCCCCGGCGGAGGCGATCGATCTCGGTCAGGTCGCGCTTCACGACCGCCAGCGACTCGGCCGCGCCCTCGGCGTCGCCGCGGAGCTTGGCGAACCGCGCGTACGAGACCCACGCGGCGATCGCGGCCAAGGCGACGAGGATGGCGAGGGGGAGGGTACGCATGAGAGTTCACAGGCGGAAGCTGGTGCCGGATCGAACGTCGAACACTCAACATCGAACGTCCAACATTGAACTGCAGACGCACCCGATGTTCGATGTTCGATGTTCGATGTTCGATGTTCGATGTTGTTTACGGCCGTCCTCGCGCTCCTTTCAGGACGAACGTCCACGCGTTGCCCTCCGCCTTGCGCATCTGCGGGGGCGGGACCTCCAGGCCGGCGGCCTTCGACGCGGTGATCAGCCCGGTCAGGTCTTCGGGTGACTTGCACCGACCCTCGGCCTCGAACCCCGTGTCGCTGAACGACAATCGCTCGAACGAGACGGGGGCGGCCGCGTCCACGCCCGACAGGACGTCCCGCATCAGCTTGAGCGCCGACTGCCGCGCCTCGGCGGGCAGCGCGGTGGCGCCGGCGGTGGTCAGCTTTCGCAATTCCGATTCGACCACGCGCCGCACGCCCGGCGGGACCGACTGCCCGCCGAACGCCTGCCTGTACTCGTTGGCGAGCTGCGCCTCGTGCGACGTCGCGAGGCGGTCGTACAGCGTGCCGCGGTAGAACAGGAATCCGGCGACGACGAGGAAGAACCCGGCCGCCGAGATCAGCGCGAGGTTGATCGCCCGGCGGTGCAGGCGGAGCGGGTCGCCGGTCGCGAGCGCGCCGCGCCGGAACTCGACCCGCGGGACGCGCCGGCCGCTCAGCACGTCGTGGGCCAGGGCGCCGACGAGTCCGGCCAACTCGGTGGGCGACACGGCCGGGTGCAACTCGATGCCCGCCGGCCAGGCGCCGCCGCCCGCGGGCAGGCCGCAGGTCAGGACAGGCGCGTCGTCGGGCAGTTCCAAGCGCAGCAGGGTCAGGTGCAGTTCGAGTTGGTCGGGGGTGGCCTCACTGGTGACCCAGGCGGTCGGGCAATCGTCGGCGAGGGAGAACAGGCTGACGCGGCCTCCCTCGTCCGGCAGCGCGACGATCGCCGCGGGCGTTTCGGCGACGCCGACGTCCGCCCCGACCACCGGCGCCCGCGTCTCGCGCAGCGCCATGAGCCCGCGCACGCGCGCCAGGCACGCTTCGAGCGCGAGCACGGCCGCGGGCGTGACCGACTGGACCGTGATCCCGACGGACTCGAGCGCGGCGACCACCGGCGTCACCCGGTCGTTGGGCACGGCGACGCCCAGCGCCGAAAATGAATTCGTGCCGGTCGGCAACACGAAGTCGGCGGTGAACGCCTCGGCCGCGACGGGCAATTGTTCTTCCAATCGGAACGCGAGCGCCGCCCGGTCGTCGGCGGGCACGCCATCGGTCGATACCGCCGCCGCCATGCACCACCCGGACGGCAGCGCCACCATCACCGGTTGCCCGCGATACCCGTGGGACGAGAGGAACCGTGCGACGATCCCGGCCTGCTGGTCGGCCGACGCGTCGTCCGGCATCGGCACGTCGACCGGCGCACTCCCGCCGGGCGGCGTCACGCGCCAGCCGAGGTCGGACGGGTAGAGGATGGACGTGGGGGTCGCGGTCGTCACGAATGGCGGGTCAGAGCGGGTCTTTGGGCTTGCTCAGCAGCACGCGCTGCCCGTTGAAATCGACTTCGACCTGCGACGGCCGGACGGACAGGATCTTCACGCCGGCCGTCGTGTCGCCGACGGATTTCACTTCGACGGCGCCGGCCTGCGTGCGGAGGATGGCGGTGGACTCGCCGATCGTCCCGAGGAGCGTGAGGGGGACTGAAGCGGCGGGGTTCACGGGCGGCACGTCCGGCGGGGCGGGTGTGAGGTTCGCCGCCGTCGTGGGGCCGGTGAGGGGCTTGCGCAGGGGCAGCGACCAAACCTCTTCGAACGCAGCCAGAGCGGGCAGGCCGGCGGGCGCGGTCGTGGTGGTCGCGGCGCGTGCATTGCGGGTTGGCGCGATCGCGGGCGGGTCGACTTCGACCGGCGCGAGCACCGCCCACGCCGCGCACGCCAGTGCGCCGACCGCGCAACTTGCGGCGGCGGTGTACAGGGCGAGGTTTTTCCGGCGGGGCGACATCTATTGGGTGGGCCTACCACTCGAAATGGTGCGTGACCGGGCGCGTCGAGTTCGACGCGTCGACCACGGTCAGATCATACCACGTGCGGCTTTGCCCGCGCGTCACGACCCACAGCGAGTGACATTGCGAATACTCGATCAGCGCGAAGTTCGCCTTGGCCCTGGCCCCGCTCGCGATCGCGTCGGCGAGTTGGGCCTTGAATTCCTGGGCCGGGGACTTGCCGCCCATCGACCCGCCGCCGCGCGCCATCGCGTCGCGCGCCGCGATCAGGCGCGACACGTCGGTCTGCGACAGCGCCTTGCCCGCGGCCAGGTTGAGGGCGGCCGCGGGGGCACGCCGGGCGTTGACCGCGCCGGTGCCCCAAAGCGTGAACAGGTCGACCGGGGCCAGACGCTGGCCTGCCGCCGGCATAATCAATCGCCCGGGCTCGACGCCATCGAACACCTGCCCGAGGCCCGACACGTGCGGCGCCGTCGGGCGCTTGAACAGGGGCGGGTTCGGGACGGCCATCTCCGGGTCGGCCGAGGGCGGCGGCGTGGGGGCTCCCGAATCCGTGGGCGGCAGGAACAACGGCCCGACCGTCGGCCGAAAGCGCACCTGGTTCGCCAGCCCGCTGCCCGACAGGGCCGAGCGCAGGCGCGACTCGCCCCGCGACGCGTCCGCCTCTTCGAGAATCGCGTTGAGGTTCGCCTTGGCCTGCTCGTCGGACACGACCAGGTCGTACGAGAACCGGCCGAGGCGCAGGGTCAGGTCCACGCGGGCGGGGTTCGGCTTGGCGGGCGCGGCGCGGTGGGCGAGGGACAAGATCTGGTCGGCCCGCGGGACGACGGCCTTGCGGATCGAGGCGGCGCCCCACCGGCGCTGCAGATCGTCGGTCGCCACGCGCGCGTCGGCGGCGCGGCGCAGGGCGATCCGGCTGACGGCCGTCATGAGCGTCGCCGCCAGGACGAGCAGCGCGAGCGTGAGCGGGAGGATGTAACCGCGGCGGCGCGTCATCGGAGCGTGAAATCCTCCTCGACTTGCCACCCCGGATAAGAGATTCGGACGCGGACGCGCGGCGGGACGCGCGTCGCCGCCAGACCCGCCGACGCCGCCGACCCGGACCCCGCGGGCCGGCCCGACAGGCTGAGCAGCCGCTCTGCCAGGTCCTCGGAGATCAGCACTTCGTCAGCAGCGGCCGCCGGCGACACGGAAAACGCCGTCGGCCCGACCGCCGCGATCTCGGCAAACGCGCGCGGACGGACCGGGTCGTCCAGGTACGCCTGCTCGCGGACGAGCACCGTGCCGCCGGCGGATTTCGTCCGGTCGATCCGCCAGGTGACGCGCGCCAGCCGGCCGTCGGGGCTTAGGGTGGCGGGGTTCAGCGCGTTGTGGCCGATCAGCGTGAGCGCGTCGTCGCCGCGGATCATCGCGGCCGAACTGGCCAGGTCTTGTCGGAGCAAATCGAGGTGCCGCGGGCTTGATTGCGACGCCGAGCGCGCCTCGATCCGCTGGCGGTCCTTGGCGAGCGCCGTGGCCATCGTCAGGACGGCCGCCGTCAACATCGCCGCGAGGGTGCAGGCGAGGAGGATCTCGAGGAGGGAGAAACCGGGGCGGTCAGAAGGATGAAGGAGGAAGGGTGAAGGATGACGGGAGCGGTTGCGCCGCCGTCGCCTGCGCGGCTGTTGTCCTCGGCGGTCCGGCGGCGGGAGCGGCTTGAGCAGATCGATCGAAAACAGCGGTTGCCGGCGATGGAACACCTCCACCCGCACCACGCCCGCGTTGATCTGCCGGGCGGCGGGGTCCGCGACCCAGGTCGTCCGCCAGGCGCATTCGGCCACGCCCTCAAGAGGTCCGGCGGCCGGCACGGGAATGTTGTCGCGCGCCCCGGCGGCGCCGAGCCAGTCCGCGACCATCGTGTCGACCGCGCGGGTCGCCCGAAGTTTGGCGTCGGCGTCCGCCCACTGCCGCAGCGCCCGCCCCCGGGCGACGACCAGTGACGCCGCGAGCACGCCGAGGATCGCCAGCCCGGCGAGGAGTTCGACGAGCGTGAAGCCCGTCGTTCTTCGAGAACGAACGCGCGCCCCAGGGCGGACAAGAATGTCTGCCCCGCTAAACCGCCACACTGCGCGCACGTCAGCGCTCCGTCGCGCCGATCGGCGACGCGTGCGAGAGGATGTTCGTGACGTCCTGCTCATCGCGAACCTGCGTGACCTGTCCCGTCAGCCCGGCGACCACCAGCCACCGCGGGAACGGCGAATCGGCTTGGCTCGCGGGCGAGTCCGCCGTGACCAGCTTGACCGCGTACGTCTCCGACACGCCCGCCGGCGCACACGGGATCGCGACCTCGCCGAAGTCGTACCGCTTGCCCGCCGTCCGCACCTGGTCGATGCGCAGCGGCGCCGGGATCGCCGTGCGGTACGCGGGATCGGGCGACCGGCCCTCGCGCCGGGCGACCGTCTGGTTCGTCAGGTCGAACACGACCGCCGTCGGCCGGTTCGTCGCCCGCGCCTGTTGTCGGGCCGTGGCGTCGACCTGCCGGAATTGCTCGACCGCGTCGGTCACGCGGGCCCGGTCCAGCGGCTTGCGAAAACTGTACACCAGCGCACCCGAGATCAGCGCGATGATCACAATAGCGATCAGCAACTCGATCAGGGTGAACGCGCGATTCTTCACTTCGTCTTACCGCTCTCCACGTCGTTGTTCGTCAGGTCCGCGTCCGTGCCGGACCCGCCCTCGCGGCCGTCGGCGCCATAGCTGATGATGTCGTAGGCGGCGTTCCGCCCGGGCTGAACGTACTGGAACGGCCGGCCCCACGGGTCGTTCGGAATCGCCTTCTTTTGCAGGTAACTCACGACCGCCTGCAGCCCCTCCTGCGTCGTCGGGTAGCGGCTCTTCTCGAGGTAATACGAATCCACCGCCCCCGCCAGCGTCGAGATGTCCGCCCGGGCCGTCTTCACCTTCGCCTTGTCGAGGTAGACCGACACCGAGTACGTCGCCAGCCCCGCGATCAGCCCGATGATCACGACGACCACCATGATCTCGACGAGCGAGAACGCGCGACGCACTCTGGCGGGGTTATTGAATCGCATTGCCAGCCTCCAGTATCGGCAAAACCGTCGCCAGGACAATGAACAGGACGATCAACGCCAGACAGATGATCAGCAGCGGCTCGAGCACGGCGGTCAGCCGGTTCGCCGTCTGGTTCACCTGCTGATCGTAGGTGTCGGCGAGCCGGTCGAGCATCTCCTCGAGCTTGCCGGACGTCTGGCCGACCGCGAACACCTGCACGACCATCGGCGGGAACGCGCCCGTCCGCTCGATCGCCAGGCCGATGTCGCCGCCCGCGGTGATCGCCTTCTCCGTCGCCGCCAGCGCGTCCTTGAGCACCAGGTTCGCCGTCGTCCGTTGGGCGATCTGCAACGCCCGGACGAACACGATGCCCGACTTGAGCAGCGTCCCGACGACCACGCACACCCGAACGATCGCCTGCTTGCGCGTCAACTCGCCGATCAGCGGCAGGCGAAGGATGAACCGGTGCCACGCGTGCCTGCCCCGCTTCGTGCGGATGAACGCGACGAACGCGAAAATCATTGCGAAGCCGCAAGCGGCCAGGAGCCACCACCACGACAGCAGGAAGTCCGAGATGGATTTGACGATCCGCGTCGGCAGCGGAAGTTCCTGCCCCTGTTCGACCAGCGGCTCGAGGATCCGCGGGACGACGAACGTCATAAGGAAGACCGTGCACGCCAACGCCAGCACGAGCACGATCGCCGGGTAGATCAGGGCCGTGCCGATCTTCCCGCGCAGTTGCTCGGCGCGCTCGCGGAACTCGGCCAGCCGCTGCAGCGACGTGTCGAGCGTGCCCGAATCCTCGCCCACCTCGGCGATCCGCACGGCCAGCTCGTCGAACGCGCCCGGGTGGTCGTCCATCGCCTGCGCGAGCGTCGACCCGCCCGCGATCCGGTCGCGCATCAGCAGGATCACGGTCTGGAATCGGCCCGTGTGCTGGCGGGCGAGCGTGTCGAGCGCCTCGAGCAGCGGGACGCCCACGGAGAGCAGCGTCGACAGCTCGCGCGCGAACGTCGTCGCATGCCGGCGGAGCTTGCGCGAGGTCGGCGCGCGATACTGCTCCGCCGACGGCCTCGCCCGCGCCGCCTTCTCGCGCGTCTCGACCACCGTCCGCACGACCAGCCCGCGCTCGCGGAGTAAGTCGCGTGCCTGCCGTGGCGTATCGGCGGTGATGGTGCCGGACATTTCGCCGGTCGCCGGGGCGGAGGCTTTGTAGGAGAAGACGGGCATCGAATCCACGTAACGTGGGCTACCAGCCCACGAGTCCAACTGCGATTTCACTCCGACGTGGGCTGATAACCCACGCTACGGCGCCGACATCACGGGCGCGACGCCCGGCTCACGCCCATCCGCCTCTTCCTCATCCGGTCGCATCGTCACCCGCTCCAGTTCCGGCGTCGTCGTCAGCCCGCCGAGCACCTTGATCAACCCGTCCTCGCGCAGGGTTCGCATCCCCGCCGCGACCGCCGCCGACTTGATCTCGCCCGCCGTCGCCCGGCTCTGGATCAAATGGCGCGTTTGCTCGTCGAGCACGAGCAACTCGAACGTGCCGAGCCGACCCTTATATCCGGTGTTCCGGCACGCCGGGCAGCCGCGGCCCTTGAGCATCCCCGTCGTCTGCTCCGGCGAGAGCCCGAGGAACGCCAGCTCCGCCGCATCCGGCGTATACGGCTCCGAGCAACTCGGGCAGACCCGCCGCACCAGCCGCTGCGCCATCACCGCCACCACGGAGCTCGCCACCAGGTACGGCTCGATGCCCAGATCGAGCAATCGCGTCACCGCGCTGGCGGCGTCGTTCGTGTGCAGCGTGCTGAACACCAGGTGACCCGTCAGCGACGACTGGATCGCCATCGTCGCCGTCTCGCGGTCGCGGATCTCGCCGACCATGATCACGTCCGGGTCCTGCCGGAGCACGCTCCGCAGGCCGCTCGCGAACGTCATTCCCTTCTTCTCGCTGATCTGCGTCTGGCTGATCCCTTCGAGCTGGTACTCGATCGGGTCCTCGAGCGTCAGGACGTTCTTCTCCTTCGAGTCGATCCGCCGGAGCGCTCCGTACAATGTCGTCGACTTGCCCGAGCCGGTGGGCCCGGTCACCAGCACCAGCCCGTGCTCGGAGCGAATCAACTCCGCGAACTGCCCGAGCGTGTGCGGATCCATCCCGATCTCGGCCAGGTCCAACAGGCGGGCCGACTTCTCCAGCAGCCGGATGACGATGCGCTCGCCGTAACTCGTCGGGAGCGACGCGATGCGCAGGTCGACCACGCGGTCGCCGATCTGCACCGTCGCCCGCCCATCCTGCGGCAGGCGCTTCTCGGCGATGTTCATCCGGCCCATGACCTTAATCCGGCTGATCACCTCTTCCTGAACATTTTTCGGCAGCTCGAACGCGTCGTACAACACGCCGTCGACGCGCGTGCGCACGAGCAGTCGCTCCTCATACGGCTGGACGTGCACGTCGGATGCGTTCGCCTTTCCCGCCTCGAACAGGATCAGGTTCACGAGTTTGATGACCGGCGCGCGGCTGGCGTTGTCGAGCAGGTCCTCGCGCGTGAGCCGGCCGACCTCCTCCAGCACCTGCGAGCGGTCGAGCTTGTCGATCGCCGCCTGCGCCTGCCCGGTGCGCTGCTGGTACGCGCCGTTGATCGCCGCCAGCACTACGTCCGGCGGCGCAAGCACCGGGGACGCCGATCGACTGAGAAACCTTGAGATCACCGGCAACTGTTGCAACTTCGCCGGGTCGCCCAGCGCGAGCGTGAGCCGGCCGTCGTCGTCGGACAGCCCGAGCACCTTGTGCTGCCGGGCCAGAGCGATCGGGACGGCCGCGAGGAAGTCCGCCGCGGGCGTCACCCCCGCCAAGTCGGAGCGGAACGACAGCCCCAGCGCCTCCGCGGCCAGTTGCGAAAGCTCCGCCGGCGCGACGCCGGAACGAAGGGCCCACTCGCACAACGCCGGCAACGTCACCGACGCCGGCGGCGGAACCGGCCGCGCGGTCCGTGGGATGGCGGCGGTGATGGCATTACGAAGCACGGTGAGGGGCGAAGGCATGAGCGTCGGTCGGCAGTCTTCCGTTCGGGTGCCATGGCCACGCGCCCGACGGCTTTCAAATACTAGGTGTGTTTACGCGTGGCCATGCCGGGATTCTCATCGAGCATGGCCACGCGACGATCACTTTAGGTACGCCGCGCAACCGGGCGCGTGGCCATGGCACCCAAAGCTCACGGCGGCCGCGGTGGGCAGTGCCCATCCTACTTGATCGCGATCGGCTTGCTCGACGGGTACTGCCCCGGCAGGCCCACGTCCTTCAGCGCCGCGTCCGACACGTACTTCAGGTCCTCGAACTTCTCGTCCCGGAGGATGACCGGGCGGATGAACACGAACAGCGTCAGGTCCGACGACGCGCTCGACCGCGACCCGATCAGCCAGTTGAGCACCGGGATCTGGTCGATGATCGGGAGCGAGTCCATGCCCGAGCGAAAGTTCTTCACCCGCAGCCCGCCGACCACGATCGTGTGCCCGTCCGGGATCGTGACCGCCGAGTCGACCGAGTTCTTCTGGCTGGGCGGGGGCAGGCCCTGCCGCCCCGTGCCCGTGAACGACGAAAGCTCGATCGAGTACGCGAGTTGCAGGTAATCGTCGTCGGAGATGTGCGGCTCGATCGAGATCGTCGTGCCCGCCTGCGCCAATCCGCCCAGGCCCGTGCGCGACTGCGTCGTGCTCGTGTCGAGGATCTCGGCGAACGGCTCCTGGCTGACCGACTGCAGCCGCCCCTTGCCGTTGTCGTTCACCAGCAGCCGCGGGGCCGAGATGAGCCGCGCCTTGGACGACTGCGACAGCGCCCGCACGACCACGTCGGTGATCCCGGGCGTGAGCAGCGCGAACGTCCCGCCGGGCGAGCGGACCGGCGTCAGCGCCCCGGTCGTCGGGTTGACCGATGCGATCCCGAACGACCCGAACGAGATGATCGAGCTGTTGCCGACCCCGCCCGAGTGGCCGATGTCGACCCCGAACGAGAAGTTGTCGGTCGTGTCGAGCGTGACGATCGTGCACTCGACCTGCACCTGCGGCCGCCGCACGTCCAGCCGGGCGATCAGCGACGCGTACATGTCCTGGACCGCCGGCGGGCCGATCACGATGATTGAGTTGGTGTTGACGTCCGCGGCGACGGTCGCGTTCTTGCGCGCCCCGCCGGCGCCGGTCGGGTCGTCGCCATTCTCGCCCCCGGCGCCCGTCCCGCGCATCGGGCCGGTCGCCGCGTTGTTGAGCGCGCCCGAACCGGTCATGCCCCCGCCGGTCATCCCGCCGCCGCGCGACACGTCGGCGAGTGGGCCCAGGTCGTCGGTCCGCGGGCGCATCGCCGCCGGCGCGGCCAGCGGGCTGGTCGGGTTGAGCACCGCACCCGTCGGCCCGCCGCGCATCGACGATTGCGTGCCCGGCGTCATCAGCCGGTTGTCCGACGGCCCGCCTGGCGCGCCGAGCAGCGGCTGACCGTACCCGCCCGCGTCGCCCGTCCCCCCCGCCGGCTGCGCGACGTTCGCCGTGTCCCCCGTCAGCGCCGCGATCGTCGACAGCACGTCCGCCGCCTTCGCGTTCTTCAACTTGTAAAACTTGACCGGCTTCTCGGCCTCGGCGACCGGCGCGTCGAGGTCCTTGATCAGCGCGTCGATCCGCGTGTGCACGTCTTCCGACGCCGACACGACCAGCAGCTGCGCCTCCCGGTCGATCGTCGACTGATACCCGCGCTTGGCGGCCGCCGCCCCGATCAGGTTCTTCACCAGCCGGTCGATCCGCTCGGGCGACGTCTGTTTCAGGCGGTAGACCTTCGTCGCCAGTTCCAGCGGCTTGTCCACGCCCGCGATCAGGTCGGCCACGTCCTGCGCCCGCGCCTTGGGCGCGATCACGATAATCTGGCCCGTGCGCTCGTCCGGGATCAGCGTCACGCCCGCCGCGCCCCCGGTCGCCGCGCCACCCCCGGCCGCCGCCGGCGCACCGCCGCCCCCGTCGCGCCCCGCGAGGATCTGCTGCACGACCGCCAGCGCCTGCTGCGGCTCGGCGTTCTTCAGCGTCACGAACCGCACGTCCACCGGCGCCGCCTCGTCCAGCGACCGGGCGATCTGCTCGACCCGCCCGATCACCGACGGGTAATCCGTCACCACGACCGCCCGCAGCCCCGCCACCGCCGCAACGCTACCGCCCTGCGGCGTGAGGAACGGCCGCACCGCGTCCGCCACCCGCCCCGAGTCCGCATGCTTGAGCTGCACCACCTGAACGACCGGCGTCGCCGCGCCCTGTGCCTCCGCCCCGACGGGCTTGGCGAGCGCCGCCATGTTCGTCGCCGGCACGATCTGCTTCCACCCCGGCTGGTCCCCGTCGACCAGCGCGAGCTGCTTCATCCGCAGCGCGCTCTCCAGGATCCCCATCAGCGCCGACTCGGGCAGGTCCACCGGCGCGCGCACGATCACCTTCTTGTTGTTGATCGCGTCGTCATAGATGATGGGTATCTTCAGCCGCTTCGAGACGACGTCGGCGAGCACGCGGACGTCGACCCCGTCGGCCGGGAAGTCCATCGTCACCCGCGCGCCGGCCGGTGCGGGCGCCGGCGCCGGCTGGGCGAACGCCACGCCCGGGACCGCACCGACCAATCCGGCGGCGACCCACCGGGCGACCGGACTGATGGCGAAGGACCGCGGACGGCGTCGGCGCTCGGGCATGGCGCCATCCTAGCGGACGCCCGATTTCGATGCACGAAACCGGCGCCCAACGCACGACCCCATCGCCCGCGGTCGCGCGAGAACTTACGGTGGATCGTCCCACCCGTAACCTCGACACAACACAACGAATAACCCCACGGGTCAGTTCCCGTGGGGCCGAGTACGAGTCGATTGAACGGCCGACACGATTCAGGCTCGCCGCGCACGCCGCCGGCCGGCCAGAACTCCGACCGCCGTCGCGGCGAGCAGGCCCACCGCGCCCGGCTCGGGGACGACGATGCTGATCGTCGCGACCGCGCTGTACGGGAGGTCGTCGTAATTCGGCGCGCCGGCCGTCCAACTGAACGTGTCGTCGTCGTACGTGGTCAGCGTGTACGTCCCCTTCGGGGCCGAGCCCAACACGTTGAACGTGAACTGCGCGTACGGGTGAATCCCGTTGTTCAATTCAATCGGGAGCCCAGTGATCCCGCTGGTCGCCGTCCCGGCGTAGAAGTTCTGGTTCTTGGGCATGGCGGCGCTGGTCGGAAGGGTACCGCCGCTCGGCGGGGACGCTTGGACGACCTCCGGGAAATCACTCGTGTGACTGCCCGCCGTATCCGTCCAGTTCAACAACCGGGACTGAAACGTGAACTGATCCCCTGCCGCCGGCCCGGCGCCGATGTCGAAGTTAACGCTGGCGCCCGTCACCTTCTCGCCCGCATCATTCAACAGATACAGCGGCACGCTGAACGTCCCCCCCGGTGCCACGTGTACCGCGGCGGGTGTCCCCGCGATCGGCGAGAACGTCAGCTTGACCGCCGCCTGCGCCGTCCCGGTCATCCCGAGACCGACGATGCCCGCAAACACCGGGATGATCGCCCGGCTACCGTGTCGCTTAATGCCCATCTCCGTCTCCACTCCGAACGCCCAACCCCTGGCCTCCGACATTCTCCCGCACGACAGGATGCCCGCGCAATATTAGAGGCCGGTGAGAAACTAGCGTGCTTCGCACCAAAACTGAAGGGGAAAACACCTCACGGCCAAAAAATTGTTGACACGATCACGAAAAAATCTGTAGCGTAACCGACTGGACGAGGCGAAACGTTTGGGCAGGTCGTAACGTCGGCTTGCCACTGGGTCGTCCCCGCCGTACCGGGTCGCCAGGGGTCGTGGAGGAGCCATCGTCAATTCGGCTCGGTCGTAATGGGGCAATCTCCCCGCGCGCCGGGTCTGCATCGGTCCCCTCGGATCCCACTTCGGTCCACGTCACGCCGCCGCTCCGTCGAACGGTCCGCCCGACAACTCGATTCTCACCCGGGAGGTTACGAATGACCCGCACCGCC
Organism: Tepidisphaeraceae bacterium; assembly: GCA_035459845.1. Classification (GTDB taxonomy): domain Bacteria; phylum Planctomycetota; class Phycisphaerae; order Tepidisphaerales; family Tepidisphaeraceae; genus DASPKW01. The sequence goes on from DATHXE010000198.1 coordinate 18,946, forward strand.
GCCGCGCCCCCCGCCAGTCGCCACATCGGTTCCCCAATCATGGTTGTCGCCCTGGCTTTCGTGGCGCTCGCCGCCGCGACCGCCTCGGCGCAACCGGTCTTCGTCTCCGCCGCCTCCCGGGCGACCCACGGCGCGGCCAGCTACGACTTCCCGCTGCCCCAGACCGGCACCGGCGGCATCGAGTGCCGCACGCCGAGCACGCTCACGCTCGTCGTGACCTTCGATCGCCCGCTCCAGGCCGTCCCCCTTCCGACCGCGTCCGTTACCGCGGGCGTCGCCACCGTCGGCACCGTCGCCGTCAGCGGCAACGCCGTCCTGGTTCCCCTGACCGGTGTCGCCGACGCCCAGTCGGTCACCGTCCAACTGCAAAACATCACGGACACGAACGGCCAGACCCTCGCCTCACAAAACGTCTTCTTTCGGGTGCTCGCCGCGGACGTGAACGGCAACGGCGCCCTGACGGTCTCGGACGTCAACATCTCCAAGTTCCGCGCCGCAACCGACGCCGGGGCCGTCAATTACGCCTCCTACCGGTGCGACATCAATTGCAACGGGCAGATCACGATCTCCGACGTGAACCTGATCAAAGCGAAGGCCGCGGCCGCCGCGACCGTCACCGGTGGGGGCTCGGTCAACACGGCTCCCACGATCACGCCGATCGCCAACCAGAGCACGCCCGCCGGCAGCCCGTCGATCACGGCGCAGTTCACGGTCGGTGACGCCCAGACCCCGGTCGCCAACCTGTTCGTCGACGCCACCTCGTCCGACCAGGTGATCATGCCGGACGCAAACATCAGCGTCGGCGGGACCGGCGCCAGCCGCTCGATCAACTGCACGCCACCCGCCTCCGCCGCGGGAATCGTCACCATTACCGTCACTGTCAGCGACGGCCTGGCGACCGCTTCCACGGCCTTCACCGTCACCATCACCGGCGCCGAGAAGCTCTACACGACAACCCTGCGTCCCGAGAATCCGACCGTCGTCTCGAGCGGCAACGGCTCGGCCACCTTAACCCTCTCGGGCGACCGCTCGTACGCCACGCTCCGCCTCACTTACGCCAACCTGACCGGCCCGAAGACCGCCGCCCACATCCACCTCGGCGACCCGGGCACGTCGGTCCCGAACAACATCGTCTTCGACATCGACGCCGCCACACCTCAGGCCGACGGGTCGTTCCGCTGGGACATCGTTCAGGCCGGTACGTACACCGTCCAGAACATCCTCGACGCGTTCGACGCCGGGCGGCTGTACGTCAACATTCACACGACCAACTTCGGGGGCGGCGAACTCCGCGGCCACTTCGGCCTGGCGACGGGCTCGCAGACGTTCACGCCCCCGCCCAGCCCGCCGGCGATCGACCTCTCGACCGCCAACATCACCGACACCGACGCCGCCCGCTTCCTCACCCAGGCGACGTTCGGCCTGCAGGCCGACGGGTCGATGCAGTTCAACGCCGCGACCGGTGAGTTCGACTCGGCCACGCCGTCGAACCACACGATCGCCAACCTCAAGGCGATCGGGTACGACGCCTGGCTGACCCAGCAGTTCAACGCGCCTGCGACGTCCCTTCGCTCGACCCTCCTGACCCGTGCCCAGGACGCCACGCTCGCCTACACGATCGACGGCAACGGGGTCACGGAGTCGTGGTGGCGGATCGCCCTCACGTCCGACGACCAGCTCCGCCAGCGCGTCGCCCTGGCGCTGAGCGAGATCTTCGTCGTCTCGCGCACGGACGAGAACATCGACAACCAGATCCTCGGGCTGGCGACCTATCACGACATGCTCGCCGGCAACGCGTTCGGCAACTTCCGCACGCTGCTCAAGGACGTCACGCTGCACCCGATCATGGGGCAGTACCTGAACATGCGCGGGAACGTGAAGTACAACGGCGGGTCCACCCCCCTGCCCAACGAGAACTATGGCCGCGAAGTCCTCCAGCTCTTCTCCGTCGGCCTCAACGACCTCTGGCTCGACGGCACGCTCAAGCTCGGCGCCAACGGGCTGCCCGTCCCGACCTACAACCAGACGACGATCGAGCAGTTCGCCAAGCTGTTCACCGGGTGGCGCGAGAATCCGGTCGACGTCGTCTACCCCGGGTACAACTCGGCCGCCGTGCCGCCGGCCGTCGAGGCCACATTCTACAAGTCCGATTACATCAACCCGATGGTCGTGACCCACACGACGTCGACGAGCGGCGGCAACCCGATCCCCGACGGCCGCAATCACGACTTCACCCTCAAGACGCTCCTGCAGGGCTCGCCGGTGTTCAAGACGATCCCGGCGTACTCGACGTCCGGGAAGACCGCCGCCCAGACGGCGACCCAGGCGAGCCTGGAACTGGACCAGGCGCTCGACAACATCTGCCAGCACCCCAACGTCGCGCCGTTCATCGCGCGCCGGCTGATCCAGCGACTGGTCACGTCCAGCCCGAGCCCCGGGTACATCTACCGGGTCAGCCAGGTGTTCGAGAACGACGGGGCCGGCGTTCGCGGCAACCTCCGGGCGGTCGTCAAGGCGATCCTGCTCGACTACGAGGCCCGCAGCGCGACCAACGCGCTCACGCAGGGGTACGGGAAGGTCCGGGAGCCCCTGGTCCGCACCGCCCAGATCATCCGGGCGCTGCAGCCGTACTCGACCGGCGTGGCGACCGGGTACACGTCCGGCACCTTCCCGTACTGGCGCTTGCAGGGCACCACGACCGACTTCGGCCAGACGCCCTACGCCGCGCTGACCGTGTTCAACTTCTTCATGCCCGACGTGAGCGTCCCGCTACTGCTGAAGAACTCCCCGTCGTCGCCGAACCCGAACGAGACGTACACCGTGTCGGTGATCGCGCCGGAGATGGACATCACCACGGAGAACACGACGATCTACATCCCGCGGATGTACAAGAAGGGCATCATCGACGCGCCGTGGTCGGTCGGCGCGACCGGGAACGGGACCGGTGGCGGGTTCAATACCCAGGGGTCCTCGACGACCGACGTCCGCATCAACCTGGCGGGCGCGGAGGCGGTGGCCAGCTCGGACATCACCACGTCTTCGAGTCACACGGCACTCCTCGACTACCTCAACCGCCTGCTGATGGCCGGCCAGATGCCGACGGGGATGCGGGACGCGATCAACGTGTACCTGCGTGACAACCAAAAGGCCGGCGCCGACGCGACCGAAATCAAGCGGTACCGCGCCCGGGTCGCGGTCTACCTCGTGGTGACGTCGCCGTTCTTCGCCGTGCAGCGGTAGACCGCCCGCCGGGCCGCGCGCCCGAGTTCCCCCGTTTCGTCGCCGTCCCCCAAATCAGACCCCACCGGAGACCCGCATGAGCCGCCGCCGCCCGCAGCCGATGACCGAGCAGGAGAAGGAGATGACCCGCCGTGACTTCTTCCGCCGCGCCGCGTGCGCCGGCGTGGGGATGACGGCGATGTACTCGACGATCCGCGACCTCCGCCTGATCAACGCCGCCGTCGCCGACAGCCTGGACACGGGCACGGACTACCGCGCCCTGGTGTGCATCTTTTTCAACGGCGGGAACGACTCGAACAACATGCTCATCCCGTCGGAGTCGGGGTCGAGCGGGTACGGCGCCTACCAGACCGCCCGCCAGAACCTGGCGGTCCCCCAGGCGAGCCTGCTCCCGCTCAACCCGCTCACCAGCGACGGCCACACGTACGGCCTGCACCCGCAGTGCGTCGAGATGCAGCAGCACTTCAACGCCGGCCGCCTCGCCTTCGTCGCCAACGTCGGCACGCTCGTCCAGCCGATCACCCGGGCCCAGTACCTGGCCAACCCGCGCGTCGTCAAGATTCCGCCGCAGCTCTTCTCGCACAACGATCAGGTCTACCAGTGGATGACCTCCATCCCCGACCAGGACTCTCGGACCGGTTGGGGCGGGCGCCTGGCCGACCTGGTGAACTCCGTCAACGCCAGTGCGTCCAACGGCCAACCCGTGTCGATGAACATCTCGCTCGCCGGCGTCAACACGTTCGAGATCGGCGACGTCGTCAACGCGTACAACTGTGGCACCGGCGGGCCCATCGGCGTCGACACCGGGAACGCGACCGCCGCGCCGTCCAACCGGGTCAACCTGGGCTCGACCGCGACCGGCGTCCACGGGTGCTTCACGAACATCAACAACCTCGCCGCCAACGTCACGCCCGCGGCCCCGGGCGCGCCCCAGCTGAACGTCTACGAGCGCGCGTACGCCGACATGACCAAGCGCGCGACCGACAACTTCGCCGCCGTCAACGCCGGCATCCTGCGCACCAGCGAGACCTCCGTCGCCTCGGGCGGCAGCGGCTGGACGTGGAACTGGGCCAACGCCTGGAGGTTCAACTACCCCCGCGGTTCCGCGACCTTTCCCGGGTCGGGGCTGATGAGCCAGCTCAAGATGGTCGCCCGCCTGATCGCCGGCAGCCACCTGAACTCCGGCGACACCAACGCCAACAATAACCTCGGTCACCGCCGGCAGATCTTCTTCGTCTCGATCGGCGGGTACGACCTCCACGACACGCAGGTCACGGTCGGCACCGACGTCGACGGCAACCCGACCTACGACGCGACCACCGGCGCCCACGCGAAGCTGTTCTCCGAGGTCAGCCAGGCGCTGGATCACTTCCGCCAGGCCCTGCTCCAGTTCCAGGGTAAGGGCTGGCTCGCCTCGACCGACCAGGTCGCCTGCTTTACCGTTTCCGACTTCGGGCGAACGTTCCCCATGAACGGCACGACCGGCTCGGACCACGGGTGGGGCAGTCACCACATCGTCTTCGGCGCGTTCGGCAACCCCGTGATCGGGCAGAAGATTTACGGCGCGTTCCCCACGCTCGCCGTCAACGGCCCCGACGACACGCAGATCGGCCGCTGGATCCCCAAGATCTCCGTCGACCAGTACTCGGCCACGCTCGCCAAGTGGTTCGGTACGTCGGCGACCAACCTGAACACGATCTTCCCGAACCTTTACCGGTTCTCCCCCTCCGACCTCGCCTTCATGGTGCCCAACGCCGTGAGCGATTCACCTGCGCCGGCGGCCCCGATCATCATCGGCGGCGCGGCGCAGTAACGGCGAGGCGGCGGACTTCGAAAACGCGCGGGCGCGCTCGGCACCTCCGAGCGCGTCCGCTTCGTTTTTGCAGGCCCGACCACGCTCAGAGCAGTTCCTTGATCACGTTCACACCCTTGCTCGTGTCGACGATCGGGATCGGCCGGTCGACGTCCGCCGGGTGGTTTTTCCGCTTGTAGTCAATCCCCAGGACGGTGCAGACAGTGCCGAGGAAATCGGGGACGCTGATCGGCCGGTCCTCGACGGTGCTGCCGGTGCGGTCGGTGCGGCCGATCACCTGCCCGCCCTTGATCCCGCCGCCGATCAGGACGCTGCTCCACGCCTTGGACCAGTGGTTCCGCCCGCCGCCCGTGCACTGGGGCGTGCGCCCGAATTCGCCCATCCACACGACCAGCGTCGAATCGAGCAACCCGCGGCTCTGGAGGTCGGTGATGAGCCCGGCCATCGCGGCGTCGCACTCCTGCGACAGCGCGCGGACGCGGGGGAAGTTATCACGGTGCGTGTCCCACCCGACGCCGTCGCCCATCACCACCTCGACGAACGGCACGCCCGCCTCGACGAGCCGCCGCGCCATCAGGCAGCCCTGGCCGAAGCCGCCGGCTTGCTCGCCGCCGCCGGCGCCCATCTTGACGCCCGGCGTTCGAACGGTCGCGGTGGCGGGCGGGCCGTACATCTCGCGGACCTCGTCCGGCTCGCGCGAGAGGTCGAACGCCTGCTTCTGCTGCGAGTTCATCAACTTCACCGCCCGGGTGACGGCCGAGTGGTGCGTCAGGTCGGCGGTGCTCTTGTAGCGGCCGTGGAACGACTGGTCGAAGCCGTCCAGTAGTTCGATCTGCCGGGCGAACTGCGCCGGCGCGCCGGCCGGCTCGACGAAGTCCAGCCCGCGGATCGGGTCGTTCACGGTCAGCGGCTGGTTGTCGGGCCCGAGGAATCCGGCGGCAAGGGCCTCCGGTGACCCGCGGCCGATCGTGATGTAGTTCGGCAGCGCCACGTCGCGCTTGCCCAGTTCCTTCGCGACGATCGCCCCCAGACTCGGGAACGAGACGGCGCCGGCCCTGTTCTGGTAGCCGGTGTGCAGGTGGTAGGTCGCCAGTTTGTGGTCCGACTCCTGCGTGCTCATGCCGCGCAGGATGGCGGCGTGCTGCATCAATTTGGCGAACCGCGGGAAATGCTCGCTGATGCGAACCCCCGAGACGGACGTCTCGATCGCCTTGAATTCGCCCCGCACGTCGGCCGGCCCTTCGGGCTTGGGGTCGAACGTGTCGATGTGGCTGGGCCCGCCGGCCATCCAGAGGAGGATGCACGACTTGACCCGCTTACCCCCGTCGGGCGCCGCCGCGGCGAGGCGCCCGAGCCACCCGCCTAGCCCGACGCCGGCGGCGGTGGATGCGAGAAACGTACGCCTGTTGAATTGCGGTCCCATGGTTATCTCCGGTCGACAGTCGTGCTTTGCGACACCGACGCGCTCCCTTGCGGGCTCGCTTCAAGCTCGCCCTCCGGGTCGCGGCTAAACCAGGTGAGAGCATCGCCCTAGTGGTTCAACGAGAACTCGCTCGTCATGAGCAGCACCCACGCGAGTTCGCGCAGGCCTGCGCCGGCCGAACCGGCGCGGTCGAGGTGCGCCTTCACCCGACTAAGGTCATCGTCCGTCGGCCGGCGTGAAAGGATCGTGAGGAACAGGTCCGCCGCGATTTCTTCCGGCGACCGCCCGCCCGTGCCGAGCCGGCTCACCAAGCCGCCGAGGTTTCGCCCGGCGAATTGCCCCGAGTTCATCTGCCGGAGGAGGTGCGGGATGCCACGCCGGTACGTCGTCGGGTCCGGGTCGCCCGCCTCCCCGAAGAACTGCGTGAACTCCCACCTCGCGCCCCCCTGGCGGGCATCGATGCCGGTCACCTTGGCGGGCGACCCGCACACGGTTTCCAGCGAATCGTACAACTGCCCGGCCGACAGCACCTTGATCGACATGCGCCCGAACAGCGCCGCCTGCCGCTCGCCCGCCTCGCCGGGCCGGCTCGTCCGCTGGTACGCCCGGCTCAGGACGATCGAGCGCGCCAGGAACTTCAGGTCGTAGCCGGAGTCGGCAAACCGCCTGGCCAGCAGGTCGAGCAACGGCGGGTGGCTCGGCGCGTTCGCGTCGTGCATGTCGTCCACGGGGCTGACGATGCCCCGCCCGAACAGCCGCCACCACGTCCGGTTCGCCATGGCCCGCGCGAAGTACGGGTTCTGCGGCGACGTCATCCACTTGGCGAGCGCGACGCGATTGGGCGTCTTACCGGCGGCCATCGATTCCCCGCCGAGGAACGTCGGCGGGCGCTCGGTGTAGCCGTCGAACATTCCCTTCTCCTTCAGCGTCGCCAGCGTGAGCGACGGGTCGTCGATCACGCCCTTTTCGTACACCTGCTTGGCGCGCTTGGGCGTCTGGATCTGCGTGAAGAACGCCGCCATCCCCCAGAACTCCTCCTGCTTCCATTTCACGAAGGGGTGATCGTGGCACTGCGCACAGTTCAGGCGGATCCCGAGAAGATATCGTGACGTCAGGTCGGTCAGATCGGGCACGCCGCGCGGCAGCCGCCCCTCGATCAGGTACGTGACGGCCGGGTTCTCCTCCATCTTGCCCGTCGCGGTGACCAAGTCGGTCGCGATCTGGTCCCACCGCCGCGTGTTGAACTGCCCGGCCAGCCACGCGGCGAACCGCTCGGCCCGCGCCTTCTGGTCGTCCGCCAGCGGGGAGATCAAATGCCCCTGCCAGACATCGGCCAGGTACTGTCCGTATCGCACATCGGCCAACAGCGCGTCGACGAGCCGCGCGCGCTTGTCCGGCTGCGTGTCGGCCAGGAAACGGCTGACCTGCTCGAACGTCGGCACCACGCCGTGCAGGTCGAGGTAAACGCGGCGGAGGAACTCCGCGTCGTCCGCGACCTCCGCCGGCCGGACGTTCTCGCCCGCCAGCCGCGCGTCGATCTGCTGATCGATCAGCCCCGCCAGTTCCGCCGCAGGCTCGCCGGCAAGCGCCGCGCGACCGAGGGCGACAACCAAGGCCACCGTCACAAGGGAAAGAGATCGCATCAGCCATCTCCACAATTCGATTTCGCGAAAGCGCAAGGAACGTAGATGTGTCATCGAGGAATACGCAACGACCGGTACGGCGTTGCCGTCGGCGATCGATGCGCAACCGTCCTCAATACTCTCCTCGCACCGCCGAATACCGTCCCGAAAAATTCCGCGAGATTCGCGTGGTCAACGGTGCCCCGATCTGATGCGCGACCCGTCACCCACAGACCGGACAACCGGCCGCGCCCCACCTGTCAGACCCCGCCCGCCACCATCGTTTCCCCCGTCACGAGGCCGCCGCCCGCCGGCTTGACTCTGCGGAACGGTTTTCCTATAACCCTGCACTCCTGGCCGACGGCCCGAAACGGCCGTACATCTGTTTGCCAAGACGCCCCCATCGTCTAGTGGCCTAGGACATTCGGTTCTCAGCCGAAGAACAGGGGTTCGACTCCCCTTGGGGGTACTCAACCCGCCGAAAGGCGGGTTCTTTTTTGCGCATAACTCGCCATCCCGCCGCTATTTACGCCCAGAACCGCCACTAACCCCGACTAACCCCGTCGAGCGACTAACCCCGAAAGCTTGATCTCAGGGGTTAGTTCCGGCCCCGTGTGCCCCCGCCTTTTGCCCCCGTCTTTTCGTCCTCCTGCGAATGAGTCGGCGCGGCGTAGGCGTCGCGAGGCTGACGGATGACGAGAGCGTTGGAGCTGACATGGGTCGAGACGCTACGCCAATGGCGCAAGCGCCGAAATGTCAGTGGCAAACGCAAAGACTTCTACCTCGGCACAGGCAAGGGACGTGACGACTGGGCTAGTTAGCGACCTCGGCCCGGCGTCTCGCCAACTCGCCGACGTCGCCCACGTTCTGGAGAGCCTCTCGAAGCTGGAGCGCCGTCTGCACGAAGCCGGCGCAACGGCAAGTTTCGGCGG
>DATHXE010000199.1:0-5602 GCA_035459845.1 Tepidisphaeraceae bacterium
ACCCTCCTCCAGCCCACGTGGGGCGAGGCCCGCATCTGCGACTACGTCGTCGGCTACCAGTCCCGCCAGATCCGCCCGATGATCGGCTACGTCCCCGACTACTTCGGCGCCTACGAGGACATGGTCGTGCAGGAATACCTCGAGTTCTTCGCCGCCTGCTACAACATCAACGGCCCCAACCGCACCAAGATCGTCAACGACGTCCTCGAGCTGACCGACCTGGGTTACAAGCGCGACTCGCTCGTCGACGGCCTGTCCCGCGGCATGAAACAGCGCCTGTCGATCGCCCGCGTCCTGTTGCACGACCCCAAGCTCCTCCTGCTCGACGAGCCGGCCGGCAACCTCGACCCCCGCGCCCGCATCGAGCTCCGCGAGCTCCTCAAGGAGCTCCGCCGGATGAAGAAGACGATCCTCATCTCGTCCCACATCCTCCCCGAGCTCCAGGACCTGTGTAACACCGTCGGCATCATCGAACAGGGCGAGCTGATCTACTCCGGCCCGTGGACGGACATCGTCAACAAGGCCCGCGGCGGCATGGTCCTCCACGTCATGGTCGCCGACAACCCCGCCGCCGCCGGCGCCCTCCTCGCCCAGGACCCCAACGTCGAAACCGTCAACCACAACAACGGCTTCATGGAAGTCGCCCTCAAGCCCGGCGTCGACGACTACTCCTTCGTCCCCCACCAGCTCGTCACCGCCGGGTTCAGGCTCACGATGATCCGGGAAGAGGAAGTGAACCTGGAGACGGCGTTCATGCGACTGACCAAGGGTTTGGTGCAGTAAGAAAGTCCTGAGTCCTGAGTCCTGAGTTTTCATTCAACTGGCCGTCGCGGTCGTTGAGCGAGGGCGAAAGGTATCCGATGCAGGTTCAACGATTCGAAGATCTCATCGCGTGGCAAAAGGCGCGTGCGCTTACACGCTCGATTTGCCAACTGACGAGCGTTATTCCCTTCGCCCGCGATTTCGGCTTGAAGGACCAGATCCAGCGCGCTGCCGTCTCGACCATGTCCAATGTCGCCGAAGGATTCGAGCGGAATCGGCTGACCGAATTTCACCAGTTCCTGTCGATCGCGAAATCCTCTTGCGCGGAGACGCGATCGCTGCTCTACGTGGCGCTCGATGCGCGGTACATCATCGAGCCTGTATTCCGTGAGCACCTGCTCATGGGAGAGGAAGTCGGTCGGATCATCGGCGGCCTCCGCTCCTCGGTCGAACGCGAAATGAAGGCCTGATCCGAACTTCCTCAGGACTCAGGACTCAGCACTCAGGACTTTTTGAATGCTCGGAATTGCCGACTATCTCTGGCGTCTGATTCCCGCCAACCCGATCCTGTTGCGCGTGGTGGAATCCGGCGGCAAGCGCCGCCGCGATCTCTTCATCCGCTGCGGCTACCTCGGCTTCCTCATCGGCGTCGTCATCTTCTCCCTCCTGTCCGCCACCGGTTCGTTCGGCGGCATGTCCCTCGCCGACCTCGCCAAGGTCTCCTCGCAGCTCTTCCGCACCGCCTCCTACTGGCAGCTCGGCCTCGTCGCCTTCCTCGCCCCCATCTTCACCGCCGGCGCCATCACCCAGGAAAAGGACTCCCAGACCTACGACATCCTCCTGACCACGCCGATGACCAACGCCCAGATCGTCCTGGGCTCGCTCCTCTCGCGCCTGTTCTTCGTCGTCGCGCTGCTGGTCTCGGGCGTGCCCGTCTTCGCGATCACCCAGATCTTCGGCGGCGTCGCCATCCACTCGATCGTCGTCTCGTTCGGCATCGCGACCGCCACCGCCTTCGTGTTCGGGTCGATCGCGATGGCGATCGCCGTCTTCAAGGTCGGCACCCGCCGCACGATCTTCAGCTTCTACCTGTTCGTCACGGTCTACCTGATCGGGACGTTCATGCTCGACCAGCTCGAGGCGTTCCACCCCGTGCTGGACTACACCGAGGAGAAGGTCGTCCTCTCGAAGGAGGACATCGCCAAGGCCGGCGCCAAGGCCGAAAAGGTCGACAACCTCGACTCGACGTCCTACGTCACGCGCCGGGCCGCGACGAAGAGCGAACTCACTCCGCAAGACCAGGCCGCCGGGTTCAACGGCATCGCGTCGACCGTCACCCGCACCAAGACGAGCTGGCTCACGGGCATCAATCCGTTCCTGGCCCTGCGGACGATCTTCAACGAGAAGGACTACATCCCGCCCAGCTTCGACAGCCTGCAGGACCGCGCCGGCGCACAAGCCGACGCGGCCGCGGGCACCGCCGCCGGCGCGGCCCGCCGCGACGCCAAGGCCACCCTCCGCGCGTGGCCGTGGGCTTGGTACTTCACCAACCCGTCGAGCTTCTACACCGGGTTCATGTTCTTCCTGAGCTTCGTGCTGGTCGTCCCGTCGATCGGCCTGCTCCGCCGCCTCGCCCAGTCGACCACCACGATCCGCGGCCGCATCCTCAAGTTCCTCCGCGTCTCGACCGGCGACAAGACGCGCAAGCCCCGCGCCGTCTGGAGCAACCCGATCGCCTGGCGCGAGGCCAAGACCAAGGCGTCCGCCGCCCGCGCCACCGTCCTCCGCTATGGGTTCATCATCGCCGGCATCGGCGGCGCGATCACCCTCGTGGTCCTCTTCGCCACGACCCAGGAGCCCGCCCGCTTCGTCCGCATGCCCGACTCGTACGCCGGCCCCGAGACGCCGTCGCCGGGCGGCGGGCAGGGATACCCCAAGTCCCGCACGCTCACGTTCTTCGGCAGCACCGAGCAGACCGTCGGCCTCTCTCCCGCCGCGAGCTTCTACATCCGCGACGAGCTTTCGCCCGACCCCCGCCCGGTCGAGCTGGACCAGATCCTGCGGGATTACGGAAACGCCAATCTCCAGGTCGTCGGCCAACCCGGCTACGACCCGTCCGGCAAGGTCATCACGTCGATCACGTTCGCCCCGTTCGACCGCCGCCTGTCCGCCGCCAACGTCCGCTACGCCCTGCTCGGCCTGATCGTCATCGAGTTTGCCGTCATCCTCCTGATCGTCACCAACGCCGCCGCGTCCACCGTCACGCGCGAGAAGGAGGACGGCACGCTCGACCTCCTCCTCGCCACGCCGATCACGTCGCGCTACTACATCTGGGGCAAGCTGCGCGGGCTGGTCTCGTACGTCCTGCCGCTGGCGACGATCCCGATCGCCAGCATCCTGATCTTCGTCGTCTACGACCTGTTCCGCGCGCGCGCCGATGGCGACTGGATCGTCTTCCCCGAGGCCGCGTTGATCCTGCCCGGGACGATCGTCGTCGTCGTCGCGTTCGCCGCGATCCTGGGCATGCAGATGTCCCTCCGCTGTCGAAAGACCGTCATCGCCGTCATGGGCAGCGTCGGCATCGTCCTGGGCGCGTGCGTCGGCCTGGGCCTGTGCGGGATGCAGGTCGTCGACAGTAAGGCCACCGGCCAGCTCGGCCTCGTGTTCGGCAGCTTCAGCCCGTTCACCCTCGTCACCGTCCTGGTCAACCCGCGCCAGTTCGCCGCCGACGCCTTCGGCTACTCCGGCGACCCCACGAACATGGGCCCGGCGCGCCTGATCGTGTTCATCTTCGGCTGGGCCGCCACTGGCGCGTACACGCTCGTCGTCTGGGGCATGTATAAGTCGATGGTCAAGAATTTCGACATGACGATCCGCCGGCAGTCTCGGTGACGCGCCCGCGCGATCGCGCGCCCGACCCTCTCACGTCTCGGCCTCATCACTCGTCTCGCAAGGAGACCGCATGCCCCGCACCCCGTCCCGCCGCGCCTTTCTCGGCACGTCCGTCGCCGCCGCCGTCCTGGCGCTGGGCCGCACGCCCCGCGCGCTCGCCGCCGACCCCGCCGCCACCGACGCCGACGACGTCGTCCCCTTCCTCGAGCCCCAGCCGTTCGACCCCGCCCGGACGATGCTCCACTGGGACAAGCTGAACGTCGACGCCGACTGGATCACCCCCACGCCCAGCGTCTACCACGTCTCCCACTACAAGCCCGACCCCAAGCTCGACGAGGCCGCCCACTCGCTCTCGATCTCCGGGCTGGTCGATAAGCCGCTCACCCTCTCCGTCGCCGACATCAAGAAGCGCCCGCGCGCCGAGGTCGTCGCCACGCTCGAGTGCGGCGGCAACGGCATGTCCCCCTCCTTCCGCGGCGCGGTCGCCAACGTCAAGTGGGCCGGCACCCCGCTCGGCCCCGTCCTCAAGGAGGCCGGCGTCTCCTCCGACGCCGTCGAGATCGCCTTCTGGGGCGCCGACAAGGGCAAGGAAAAGATCCGCGGCGGCGAGTACGAGCAGCACTTCGCCCGCAGCCTGTCGCCCGCCATGGCGATGCGCGACGACGTCCTGCTCTGCTACGAAATGAACGGCCAGCCCCTCACCCCGGGCCACGGCTTCCCGCTCCGCCTGGTCGTCCCCGGGTGGTTCGGCGTCGCGTGGGTCAAGTGGCTCAACCGCATCGAGGCCCGCGAGCGCCCCCTGCGCACCCGCTTCATGGCCAAGGACTACGTCACCCTCCGCGGCCGCGAGGTCGACGGCAAGACGGTCTGGGAGGAAACGCTCGTCGGCCCGATCAACGTCAAGTCCGTCGTCGCCCGCGTCACGAAGCAGAAGGACGGCAGCCTCCGCGTCACCGGCGCCGCCTGGGCCGAGCACCCGATCAAGTCCGTCGAGCTCAAGGTCGACGACGCCGACTGGCAACCCGTCACCCTCCTCGACCGCCCCGAGCCCCGCACCTGGCGCTTCTGGTCCTACACGATCAAAGATCCCAAGCCCGGCGAACACACGCTGACCTCCCGCGCGACCGACGTGAGAGGCAAAGCCCAACCGACCGCCGACGACCCCGAGATCAAGAACAAGAAGACGTACTGGGAAGCTAACCAGCAGTGGGCGCGACGCATCAAGCTCTGACGTTCCCCATCTGTGGGAGCCCAGCGACTTGTCGCGGGACGGACGCCAGAGTGCGCTCGACAACCCTCTGGCGCGCACCGACTGATACCGATGGACAACGGACCAAATCCAGTTCGCTTCGTCCTCCTCCACCACACCGCCATCCCCGACCCCCACTTCGACCTCATGATCGAATCCGCCCCCGGCGGCCCCCTGCTCACCTGGCGTTGCCCCCACGACCCCTTCACCGCCCGTACGACGCCAGCCATCAAGATCCAGGATCACCGCCCCGCCTACCTCTCCTTCGAAGGTGACATCGCGGGTGATCGAGGTCACGTCCGCCGCATTCGTGAAGGCGAGGGCGACATGACCACCGCCGCCGACGGCACGATCACGCTCGCCCCGCACCTCCGCATCACGCCCACCGGCGCCGCCACGTGGACGGTCGCCCCCCTGTAGCTCAACATTCCGATGTAGAGGGGCGGCGCGGCAGACACGTCCGCGCCATTACGGTGAGATCTGTTCCGGTGCCTCTCCTCAACATCGGAATGTTGAGCTACTTCAGCCGGCCCCGGCGCGTACAATCCCCCGCTCCCCATGAAGGTCTCCGAACTCTTCTACTCCGTCCAAGGCGAGGGCAAACTCCTCGGCGTCCCCTCCGTGTTCGTCCGCGCCTCCGGCTGCAACCTCCGCTGCTCGTGGTGCGACACGCCCTACGCCTCCTGGGACCCGCAGGGC
>DATHXE010000200.1:0-11362 GCA_035459845.1 Tepidisphaeraceae bacterium
CGACCCGACGGTGAAGCAGAAGCTGGTGCTGTCGCCGGTCGAGGGGTCGGTCGACCAGTGCTTCAAAGTGCTGGTGCGGCGGGACGGGAGCGAGTACCTGCTGCTGGAGAACCGGCGGAAGACGGGGTTCGACGCGGGACTGCCGGCGGAGGGGCTGCTGATCTGGCGGGTGGTGCGCGGGCGGCCGATGTTGGAAGAGTCGCACGGGGTGGACGGCCCGGCGGGCCCGCGGAGCTTCGCGAGCATGGTGCCGTACCCGAGCGCGGCGAACCGGGCGTTCACGCCGTACACGACGCCGAACAGCAAGTCGCAGCTCGGCGGGGGGCTGAGCGTGTTCGTGACGAATATCACGCGATTGGCGGACGGGCGGATCACGTTCCAGGTGGGGTATGAGTTTCACTGACGGTGTGCAATCCGTCTCCCCGGTGATCGGGTGGTGGTCGTACAATCCGTTCATGAGCCGACTCCCGCTTCTCGCGCTCTTACTCGTGGTGTTGCCTGCGGTGGCGCAACCGGTGGCGCCGACGCGCAAGGTTGAGCATCCTGCGGCGCCGGATCGGAAGGTGGAGGGCGCGACGCCGCGCCGGCCAGAGGTTCAACCCTCGAAACCGGTGTTCATGATCGGCGTGTTCCAGCAGCCGATCGATTCGATGGCCGCGTGGAAGGGGCGGGGCGTGAACACGATGGTCAGCTACGAGAGCCAGGGCGGACGGGTGTCGAACAAGGCGTGGTCGGACGCGGTGGCGGGGCACGGGCTGTACTTCGTCCGGCAGCCGTCGGACGACCTGGAGGCGGATGGGAAGGAGCCGTACCTGCTGGCGCTGATGCACGATGACGAGCCGGACATTCGCAAGCCCCCCACGTCGCCGCCGATGCTGGCCAAGCTGTACGCGGAGTGGAAACAAGCCGCGCCGGACAAGCCGGTGTTCCTGAACCTCTCGGGCGGGCAGTTGCTCGGCGGGCGCACGCCGCGCGCGGTGTATGACGAGTACGTGAAGTCCGCCGACTGGATTTCGTCCGACATATACCCGGTCACCGGGTACAACCGCCCGGACTGGCTGTGGAAGGTCGGCGCGTCGGTCGACGCGCTGCGCGAGTGGTCGGGCGGGAAGCCGCAGTTCGCGTGTATCGAAACGTCGGCGCAGGAACTCGCGTGGACGGCCCCGCAGACGCGCGGCGTGACGCCGGACGAGTTTCGGGCGGAGGTGTGGAACGCAGTCATCCACGGGGCGCGTGGGATCACGTACTTCCCGCAGCGACTGGGCCGCAACCCGTCGAAGCAGTTCAAGTACGACGCGACGCCGGCGAACGTCGCGCTGGAGATGGCCACGCAGAACGCGCGGCTGACGGAGTTGGCGGCGGCGCTCGTGTCGCCGATGAACCCGTCCACCCACGCCGCCAGGTCCGATAAGCCGATGGACGTCGGCTGGCGCGTGCACGATGGCAAGCTGTACGTCCTGGCGCTCAACTTCTCCGACGGGCCGGTGAAAGCGGTGAAGATCACACTGGCGGGCACGACCGCGACCGGCGCGCAGGTGTTGGGGGAGAAGCGTGACGTCCGCATCGACGGCGGGGCGATCACCGACGACTTCGGGCCGTACGCGGTGCACGTGTACCGGGTGGGGACCGAGCCGGCCGCGCGCTAGACGTCGGCCCACCCGACCAGTTCATGTCCCGCCGCGCGGGCTCGGACGACAAAGTCGAGGATCGCCCGGCGCTCGGCGTCGCGCCAGGGCTCGGCGTAGCCGGGGTGCACGCCGACCTCCCACGTCCCCGCCGTGATGCGCTCCAGCAGCCGTGGCGCCCACGCGGTGCCGGCGTCGGCCGAGCCGGGCATGAACATGTGGTCCGTCGTGCGGAACAGCTTCATCACGCGCCTGCGCCACCAGAACCCCAGCCAATACGTCGGGCTCTTGAGCGGGCGCCGCAGGTACGTGTCCTGGACGTTGCGGACGCGCGTGATCCCGAACCGCGGGAGCACGCGCGCCAGCGCCTGGCGGAACGGCTTGAACTTGTGCAGATGCCCGTGCGAGTCGACGTGCGACACGCGCACGCCCGCACTCACGAGCCGCTCGATCTGCGCCGCCGTCTCCCGCTCGATCTCGGCGACCGGGATGCGCCCGCGCAGCGCCATCACGCGGACGGCCTGGGACCCTCGGAACCGCCCGTCCGGGCCGGCGAGCGTCGGGATCTCGGCCGCCGGCGCGAGCGGGGCCTCGACGGTGTCGGTCACGTACGTCAGGTGGACGCCGAAGCTCTTCCCCGGGTGAGCCCGGGCGTAGGCGATCGCCTGCTCGGTCGCGGGCATGTTCGGCATGATCGTGGCGCCGGTCAGCGCGCCGGCGTCGAGGCACTCGATCGTGGCCCGCGTGGTATCGGCGTCCATCCCGAAGTCGTCGGCGTTAGTGACGATGCGCATATGGGTGGGTCGGAGTGCCGTCAGCCGAAGAAGTTGTCCCCGTCGGCAGGCCGGATGTTCCATTTCGCCTGCCCCGCCAGCGCGGGGTCGGCCAAGGGGCTTTTCGGGGCCGCGCGGTAGAGCAGGTGGAGGTCGCCGGCGGGAAGGAACCCGAAGCGCCGGAGCCGGTGGCCGTCGGCCGGGTCGGTCACGCAGACCTCGACGGCATCGACGTTCCACCGGCCGAGCTCGCGGACGGCGAGGCGGACGATGTCGTGGAAACTTAACGCCGAGGGTCGAAAACTCTGCCAGTCCTTCAGCGACCCGAGGAACAGATTCTTAAAATTCCGGTGGGTCGCGGTCGGGTAGACGTGAGCCTTGAGCAGGAAATACCCGACCAGTGCCCCGGCCCGGTCGCGCACGAGGAACAGGCCCTGGCGGTCGCGTGGGAACGAGCCGATCGCGCTGGTGAGCAGCCAATTGATCCAGTCGGCCGACCTTGTGATCGTCACCGGCTGCGCGGCGCCGGCCGAGGTGGCGATGGCGGCGTCGAGCTCGGCCGGCGCGCGCTCGGCGTGCTCTACGCGAAGCCCGCGCGTGCGGATCGCCGTCCGCAGGCGCAGCATCCCGCGCCACCCGAGGAGCGCCGCGTCGGCGACGACGCGGGCCGCCATCCCGATCGGGCCGCGGCCGACGTACCGCTCGACGACGGCCCGGCTCCGCCGCATCAGCACGTAGCGCGGCATCCGGAAATCGATCCACTTCAGTTTTTCGTAGACGGGCAGCGCCTGCTGCGAGACGGCGCACGCCGCCACCGTCGGGCAGAGCGCCTGCATTTTCAGGATAAGCAGCACGCCGAGGAGGGACGAGCGGTGTTCGACCGGCACGTGCAACAGCGACGTCCACAGGACCGGCACGGCCTGCCCGCCCGTCGAGACCTCGCCCGCGAACAGGTCCATCCGCCCCGCCGCGCGGCCGTCGACCGTCCCGACGATCTGCACGGGGTCGTCGTCGCTCCGGCTGAGCGGGTTGGACAAGATCGCCAGCCGCTTTTCCGCGGTGAACGTCGCAATCTTTTCGGGGTCTTCCCAGGCGGGCCGATAACTCGGGTCGCGCAGGTCTCGCTTGCGGATGACGTGGATCTCGGATTTGGGCTTCGGCGGGGTCGCGTCCATGTCGGTTGTCGGAGTGGAGCGAGTGCCGCGAGCGTCCGATTAATCGGCTGACCGGCGATCCCGGGTGAATTTCGCCCGGCGCGAGCCGCGGGGCGTCGAAATGGCGCCGGAGTCCGGTATCCTATCGGCATTGCAACCCGTGACAAGCAGCGACCCCCCCCGCCCCCCGTTCCAGACCCTCGACCGCACGGCGAGCGCGCCGTACTCGTTAAGCGAGTACCTCCGCCGGTGGGCGTGGGCAACCGTCCAGGCCACGCTGTGGCGCATCCCGCGCGCCTGGGGGCTCCGCCGGTGGCTGCTCCGCCGGTTCGGCGCCCGCATCGGCGCCAACGCCATCTTCAAGGCCAGCACGCGCATCTTCCACCCCTGGCTGCTCGACGTGGGTGAGCGTTCCAGCGTGTCGCCCGGCGTGGTCATCTACAATCTGGGGCCGGTGACGATCGGCACCCATTCGGTCATCAGCCAGGACACGTACGTGTGCGCCGGGACGCACGACTACACCCGCCCGGACCTGCCCCTGCTCCGCCCGCCGATCGTGATCGGGAGCGGCGTGTGGATCGCGGCCCAGGCGTTCATCGGGCCGGGCGTGACGATCGGGGACAACGCGGTGATCGGGGCCCGGGCGGTCGTGATGCGGGATGTGCCGCCGGACGTGGTCGCGGCCGGTAACCCGGCGAAGGTGATCAAGGCCCGCGAGTTCCGGCGGGATTCGGCGAGCAGTGACACGCCACGGGTGGTCCCGGAGGGCCGTTCGCCGTCGTGATTTGTTCTGTCATCCGTGGCCGAGGACGCGATACGTGAGTCAACCGCTTTCCCAACCGACCGCCGACGGCGCCACTGCGACTGACCTGCGCGCCGCCATCGACGCCGCGCTCGCCGCCGGCCACGCCGGCCGCGCCCGCGCGCTCCTGGGCCGCCTCTGGGCCGCCGCTCCGACTCCGGCGACCGCGCCGTTCGTCGTGTCGCGGTTCGATCGGCTGCGCGGGCAAGTTCCGCTGGTCCCCTGCCGGTTGGCCGTCCTCCGCTCGTTCACCGTGGAGCCGCTCGTCCCGCTCGTCAAAGCGCAGGCACTGGTCGGCGGGATCGACCTCGAGGCCCGCCTCGGCGACTTCGACACCGTCACCCAGGAGGTGATCGACCCGGCGTCGTGGGTGTACGGCTTCGCCCCGACCGCGATCGTCATCGCGACGCAGGCGCGGGACGTCGCCCCGCTGCTGTGGCGCGACTTCGCCGACGCCGCCCCGGCCGACGTCGACGACGAGGTCGCGCGCGTCGCCCGGCACTACCGCCACCTCGTCGCCACGCTCCGCTCGCGCACGGACGCCCACGTGATCGTCCACAACTGGCAGGTCCCGCCGGCCCCGGCGCTGGGCCTGCTCGACGGGCGCAGCGGCGGCGGGCAGGTCGAGGCGATCCGGCGCGTCAACGGGGCGCTCGCCGAGGTCGCCCGCGAAAGCCGCAACGTCTACGCGCTCGACTACGACGCGCTGATCGCCCGCCACGGCGCCGCCCGGTGGGAGGACCCGCGCAAGTGGGCCACCGTCCGCCTGCCGGTCGCCGCCGACAATTTGGTCCACGTCGCCCGCGAGTGGCTCCGGTTTCTCCACCCGATCACCGGCCGGGTCTGCAAGTGCCTGGTGACCGACCTCGACAACACGCTCTGGGGTGGGGTGATCGGCGAGGACGGGATGGACGGGATCAAGCTCGACGACTCGGCCGCCGGCGCGCCGTTCCGCGCCGTCCAGCGCGCGATCCTCGATTTGCACCGCCGCGGCGTCATCCTGGCGATCGCGAGCAAGAACAACCCCGACGACGCCCGCCAGGCGATCGAGCGCCACACCGGCATGATCCTCCGCCCGGACCACTTCGCGGTCGTGCGCGCGAACTGGGACGACAAGGCCACCAGCCTGCGCGCGATCGCGGCCGAGTTGAACATCGGCATCGACTCGCTCGCGTTCATCGACGACAACCCCGTCGAGCGGCAGTGGGTCGCCGAGCAGGTGCCCGAGGTGACCGTGATCGACCTCCCGGCCGACCCGCTCGGGTACGCCGACGCGCTCCGCACCGCGCCCGTGTTCGAGCGCCTGACGTTGACGGACGAGGACCGCGGGCGCGGGCGGATGTACGCCGAACAGCGCCTGCGGGCCGAGTTGTCCGCCGGCGCGGGTTCGCTCGAAGACTTCTACCGCTCGCTCGACATGCGCGCGGAAATCGCGCCGGTCTCGCCCGCCACGCTCCCGCGCGTCGCCCAGCTCACGCAGAAGACCAATCAGTTCAACCTGACGACCCGCCGGTACACCGAGGCCCAGGTCGCCGAGCTCGCGGCCGACCCCGCCTGCCGGGTCTGGACGCTCAAGGTCGTCGACCGGATGGGCGACAACGGCCTGGTCGGCGTCGCGATCACCCGCCTGTCCGGCGACCGGTGCGAGGTCGACACGCTGCTCCTCTCCTGCCGGGTGATCGGGCGGACCGTCGAGACCGCATTCCTCGCCCACGTCGCCGCCGACGCCCGGGCTCGCGGCGCCCGCGTCCTCGCCGGGTGGTTCGTCCCGACCGCCAAGAATGCCCCGGCCAAGTCGTTCTACGCCGACCACGGGTTCACCGCCGCCCGCGAGCAGGACGGGGCCACGCTCTGGGAACGCGACCTGACCGCCGGCCCCGGCCCGGACTGCCCGCCGTGGGTCGCGTTGACCGTCGCCTGACCCCCGGATACGTTCGCACGCCCACGCCACCATGCCGACCGCCGACTCCGAAATCTTCCAGGTCGTGTCCGACGTGCTCAACGTCCCGCTCGCGCAGGTCACGCCCGCGACGTCCCCCGCGACCGTCGAGGGGTGGGATTCCGTGCAACACCTCAACCTCGTGCTCGCGCTCGAGTCGGCGCTGGGCCTGTCGCTG
This sequence comes from Tepidisphaeraceae bacterium, assembly GCA_035459845.1. Classification (GTDB taxonomy): domain Bacteria; phylum Planctomycetota; class Phycisphaerae; order Tepidisphaerales; family Tepidisphaeraceae; genus DASPKW01. Next base: position 6,472 of record DATHXE010000200.1, read on the forward strand.
GAGCCCGAGGACATCGAGAAGATGCAGAGCGTCGCCGGCATCCTCGCCGTCGTCCGCGCCAAGGGCGGCTAACGAAGCCCGTCGAATGCCCGCACCGGTGGCACTGGCAAGCCGCAAGCTTGCCAGAGTTGAGCGGAGCGGGCCACTCCCAAGCGGAGACGGCATGCGTCGCAGCCCGCACGCCCGCGCCAACCCGCAAGCGCCCGCCACGGGGCGCTCCCCAATACCGCGAACTTGCCGGTAACAAACACCCCCTTCGCCGCGTATTAACGCGTGAAGGAAACCAATGCCCGCTGCCCACATCCCGCTCTCCCGCGTCTTCCAATCCGAGTTGATCGACCGTCGCATCCTCGACGTCGTCAAGTCCGGCAACTACATCCTCGGCCCCGAGTGCCGGGCGTTCGAGGGCGAGCTCGCCGCGTACTTCGGCGTGCCGCACTGCGTGCTGTCGTCGTCCTGGACCGCCGCCGTGCATCTATTGCACCTGGCGCAGATCCAGCTCGGCAAGCTCGCGCCCGGGGATGAGATCCTCGTGCCGGCGCTGACGGCGTTCCCGTCGATCGAGCCGATGATCCACGCCGGGGTCCGCCCGGTGTTCTGCGACATCGACGACTCGTACACGATCGACCCGGAGGACGCGCGGCGGAAGATCACGCCGCGCACCAGGGGCATCCTGCCGGTGCACCTGTACGGCCGCCCGGCGAACCTCGACGCGCTGCAGCAGCTCGCGCGGGAGCACGGGCTGTTCGTGATCGAGGACTGCGCGCAGTCGCACGGGGCGCGGTGGCTCGGCCGGCGGGCGGGGAGCTTCGCCGAACACGCGGCGCTGTCGTTCTACCCGTCGAAGAACCTGACGGTGTACGGCGACGGTGGGGCGATCCTGACGTACGACGGCGAGCTGGCGACGCGCGTCGCGATGCTCCGCAACCACGGGCGCAAGGACAAGTACCTGCACGAGAAGGTCGGGTTCAACCTCCGGTTCAACGAGATCAACGCGGCGGTGGGCCGCGAGCAGCTCAAAGTGCTGGATGAGCTGAACGCGGGCCGGCGGCGCGCGGCGGAGTGGTACCGGCGAGAACTGGCGGGCACGCCCCACGTCACGCTCCCGCCGGAGGACGAGGCGGGGCAGACGGAGTCCGTCTACCACATGTTCGTCATCCGCCTGGCCGACAACGACAAGCGCGAGTCGCTCGCCCGGCACCTGAAGGAGCGCGGCGTCGAGACCGGTGTGCACTACCCGGTGCCGAATCATCGACAGCCGGCGATCGAAGAAGTGTTCGGCGTTCAACCGGCGCTGCCGCGCACGGAGGAGTACGTGCGGCGGATCCTCAGTTTGCCCATGTGGGGGCAGATCACCGAGGCGGAAGTCGTCACGGTCGCGGCGGCGATCAGGGAGCACTTGCGGTAGGTCCCCTCTCCCGGCCGCGCCGACGGTGTCGTTTGCGAGATTGCGCATTCGCGGCGGGGAGAGGGTTAGGGTGAGGGGCGAACGGCCAGAGGCGCCCGTTCGCCGAAGAATTGAGAACGAGCGCCATTCGTCGTTCGCCCCTAACCCCGCCCTCTCCCCGCGGCGAGGACGCGATTTGGAAAGTGACCCTGTTGGCGCCGCCGGGAGAGGGAGTAAGCGATCGCGTGATGAGCAACATTGCCCCCGCCATCCTCGCCGAGCCCGCCATGCCGACGCGCCGGCCGTGGGTGCGCGTCGCCGTGATGGCGGTCGTCCTGGCCGGGGCGCTGGTCGCGTTCTATTTCTCGCCGGCGCGGGCCTGGCTCGCAGACCACATCGCCGTCCGGCGGACGCTCGATTCGCTGGGCGTCTGGGCGTACCCGGCGTGCGTCCTGGGTGTCGCGCTCCTGGTCATGTGCGGGGCGCCCCGACTCTTGCTCGCGGCGATCGGCGCGATGGCCCTGGGCTTCTGGTGGGGACTGGCGCTCACGCAAGCCGGCGCGCTGCTCGGGTATTACGGCGTGTTCTGCTTCGTCCGCTGGGGCGGGCGCGACTGGGTGCTGCGGCGGTGGCCGGCCCTGTGCAAGCTGGCGGACCGGCTGCAGGACCACGGCGTCGCGGGCGTGTTCCTCGTCCGCCAGGTGCCGGTGCACGGGTCGCTCACGAACCTTTGTCTGGGCCTGTCGAACGTCAAACACGGGCAGTTCCTGATCGGCAGCGCGCTGGGCCTGCTGCCGGAGGCCGTGCCGGTCGCGCTCGTCGGCGCGGGGCTCGTGCGCGGGAGTTTGACGGACGCCCTGCCCTACCTCGCCGCGGCCGGCGTCGCGCTGGCCGTCCTGTGGGTCGCGGGCGCGTACGTGGTCCGCGCGGCACGCCGATCCCGCGCGGGCGAACTGCTCGCTTCCGATCCAGTCGCCCCATAACCGCTCTTCCCATATGGTCATCGCCACCGATTTGCCCGGCCGCCTTATGCCCGACGCACCCCCTGCCGCCGCCACCGTCGACCGCCCGCTGCTCTCGATCTGCGTGCCGGTCTACGACGAGGCCGACAACCTCCCGCTGCTGCACCAGGCGATCGTCGCGGTCGCGGGCCCGATGAACCTCGCGTTCGAGCTGATCCTGGTGGACGACGGGTCGAAGGACGACTCGTGGGCGCGGATCGCGGCGCTGGTCGAGCAGGACCCGCGCGTGCGCGGGCTCAAGTTCACGAAGAACTGCGGCGAGACCGCCGCCAGCGACGCCGGCATGCGCGCGGCCCGCGGCAAGTACGTCATGACCATGGACGCGGACCTCCAGAACGACCCGAAGGACATCCCGGCATTTTTGGCTGCGCTGGAACAGAACTGGGACTGCGTGTGCGGCACCCGCGTCGCCACCCGCGGCAAGGGCGACAGCAAGGTGAAGGTGATCTCGAGCCGGGTCGCCAACTGGGTGCGGAACAAGCTGTCGAAGGAGACGATCTCCGACGCCGGGTGCACCTACCGCGCGTTCCGGCGCGATTGCGTCGACAAGCTCAAACTCTACCGCGGGCTGCACCGGTTCATCCCGACGCTGCTCAAGATGGAAGGGTTCACGGTCACCGAGATCCCGGTGACCAACAACCCGCGCGTGCACGGGGAATCGAAGTACGGCGTGTGGAACCGGCTGTTCAAGAGCTTCCGGGATTTGCTGGCGATCCGGTGGATGAAGTCGCGGTTATTGGGGTATCAGGTGGAGACGGAACTGACGCGGGTGCGCGAGGGGAAGTGACGCGCATCGCGTGCGCAGCACGCCCGCTTGCGGGTTAGCAGGTCCGCCCACGTATCAAAACGGTAGCCCGCCGATCGCACCACGCGGGTTGGCGCCCTTCGGCGAACGGGGGCTTTGGTTTTCGCGGCTCGGCCGGCCCGCTAACCCGCAAGCGGGTGTGCTGCGCACGCTCAATCCTTTATCCCCATCGCCTGCCAGATGAGGATGTTCTTGACCAGGGCGCTCGCGTACGCCGGGTCGTAGCCCCAGATGCCCCAGGTGCTGGCGCCGAGCAGGCCGTGGGTCAGGTCTAATGACGAGAACAGGATCGCGCCCTTGCCGAGGCGGACGATCTCGAGGCGGCCGGCGTTGCTGGCGCCGCCGCGGGCGCGGACGAAGGGTCGGACGACGATCCGCGACAGGTCCTCGGTGCCCGTCTGCCCACCGCCGGTCATGATCGGGTGGTCGACCGAGACGCTGCCGACCTTTGCGCCCGGGGCGATCGCGGCGCGGGCGGCGCGGGCGGACTCGGCGAACTCGCCCCCGCCGCCGGCCGAGTCGACCAGGAGCACGCCCCCGCCCTCGACGAACTTTCGCGCCGCGGCGATCTCGCGCCCGGTCGCCGTGTGGGCGGCGGCGCCGGTCCAGTGGGCCACGCCCGCGCCGGACGCGGCGGCGGAGTCGAGTTGGTCCATGTCGATCGCGGTCACGTCTGCCGCCACATCCGTCTCGCGCTGGAAGTACCTCGCCATGCGCTCCCAGGCCATCGGCTCGGGGTCCCAGGCGCCGGCGTACTTGACCCGCGCGACTTTGAGCCGCCCGCCACCGGGCGCGGCCTGCGCGGGGATAACCGGCGACGCCAGGCGGTTCTTCAGGTCGGCCTTACCGCTGGCGTACAGGAACAGGTTGATCCCGAACTCGTACAGGTTTCGCTTGGTCTTCTCCTGTCGCAATTGCCAGTGCTGCGACAGGTCGGCCGACGAGTGCACCATCAGCACGCGCACCCCGTTGGTCACATAGCGGAGCCGGGGCCTGGGGCTGGGCTTGAAGTGGATCGAGTAGATCTCGTGGTCATCCGGCAGGTCCTGCATCTCGTAATCGGGGAAGAGTTTCTTGGCCAGGTCTTCGAACGAGCGCGTGGCCGGGATGCCGCTGCCGTCGGCCTGCGTGTACAGCAGCCCGCCGGCCTGGACGAACTTGCGGACCTTCGTGACCTGCTCGTCCGTGAACTTCAGGGGGATGTGCGACGAGACGTAGAGGATGGGCGAATCGGTCCAGTCGGTCCAATCGCGGGTGATGGGGACGACCTGCCAGTTGAGCTGGCGCTCGAGCTCTTTGGCCCCGAGGCGCGCGAGGTTGGCGACGTCGCGCGGGCGGTTGGCCCACGGGCCGTCGAACCGCAGTTTGTTCATCAGGATCGGGTGCCGCCCGCGCGCGAGGAAGAGGAGGTGATAGGCGGTGTTGACCTCGACCCCGTAGGACCCGTTCCACGCCCCGCCCTTTTGCGAATCGACGACCCGGCGGGCGAGTTCTCGGTACCAGTCGTGCTCGCCGAAGAACTTGAACCCGGATGCGAGCCCGACGCGCTCGACGCCCCCAAGTACGGCACCACCGTCGGCCGCGACCCGTTCTCGCCCGGCCTCAAGAAGGGGCTGGATTACCTCGAAAAGGGCGACAACGCGATGCACGTCGACGGCGGGTACTCGCTCTACGGGC
>DATHXE010000201.1:0-7411 GCA_035459845.1 Tepidisphaeraceae bacterium
TACAGTGTCGCGTTCTGTCATCAAGGGAAATCGGGGGCGGATACGTTTTGAGAACGGGCACACCATGTACAGGCTGATTGAAGCGCTCGAAGGCCGGCAGTTGTTGACGTTGGTTCCGGACGCAAACAACGTCGTGACAATTACCGGGGCGCTCGGGGCGGACACCTGGGAGATGCAGCAGGTCAACGGGGTGCTGATCTGGCGCGACCTGATCTCCGGGGCCACGAACCAGACGGCGGCGGCGTTCACCGGGACGCTGGTGATCGACCTGCGCGGCGGGGACGACTACCTGCGCCTGCGCACGAAGACGCTGACCAACTACGTGACCGTGCGCACGTCGCTGATCGGCGGGCTGGGGAACGACACGATCTTCGGGGGCGAGAACCACGACACGATCCGGGGCGACGACGGCGACGACCGGCTGGACGGGCGCGGCGGGCGCGACAACCTGATCGGCGGGGTCGGGTTCGACACGGCCGATTACTCGTACCGCGTCGACCCGCTTCGCATCACGCTGAACGGCATCCAGGACGACGGGGGGACGTACGGGGAGCTGGACAGCGTGGAGACCGAGGCCGTGCTCGGCGGGAGTTCGTCCGACGCGCTGTACGGGGACGCGGGGGCCAACCTGCTCGACGGCGGGGCGGGAAATGACACGATCGCCGGCGGGCCGGGCAACGACACGCTGACCGGCGGCGCGGGCGTCGACTCGATCTTCGGCGAAGACGGGAACGACTACCTGTTCGCCCGCGAGGGGTTGCTGGACACGATCAACGACGGCGTGGGGATCGACTCGGCGAGCGTGGACAGCACGGCGATCGGGGACGTGGTGACGGACGTGCCGACGGCGGCGCTCCCGCCGCTCGCGTCGGCGACCGTCGCGTCGATGGCGTTCGCGTCGTTCGCGTCGTTCGGGGTGGCCGCGGGCGACGTCGACCTGCCCGGGGCCGGGGCCACGCTCGACCCGGCGTTCGGCACGGGCGGCAAGCGCGTGTTCGTGCTCAACGGTCAGGCCGCCACGATCAACGACGTCGAGTACCAGAAGGTGCTCGTCTCTCCGGGCGTTTACGCGACCAAGATCGTCGTCGTCGGGAGCGCGGCAAGCGGGCGCGGGGACTACGATTTCTTCGTCGCCCGGTTCAACGGCGACGGGTCGACGGACGCGTCGTTCGGCAACGGGCTGGGGTACGTGCTGACCGACTTCTCGGGCGGGAGCGCGGCCGACGACGACATCGCCGCCGCGCTGGCGATCGACACGGCCGGGCGGTACGTCGTTGCCGGCTCGAGCCTGAAGCGCACCGCCCTCGACAACTCGTCGCTCAAGCCGTTCGGGGACTACGCGCTGGCCCGCTACCTGCCCGACGGGCGGCCCGACACGTCGTTCAGCGGCGACGGCAAGGACACGTGGGACGTCGGCGGCCCGAGCTCGGACGACCGTGCCGCCGGGCTGGCGATCCAGCGCGTCGGCGGGTCGGACCGGTACCTCGTGGTCGGCACGGCCGGGCTCGCGTTCAAGGGCGTCCCGTCGCAGTTCCCGACCGCCGACGTGCTGGCGGCCCGGTGGGAGAGCGGCGGGTCGAAGGACAACTCGATGGGCGTGCGGCGGATCGAGTTCGGCGCGACCGCCAATAGCACGCGGGACTTCGCGTCGGCGGTCGTCCTCGACGCGGCCGGGACTGCCTGGATCGCCGGGTACACCGGCCCGGCGAGCGGGGGCCAGACCGACTTCGCACTCGCGGGGCTGTCGATCACCGGGGCGGTCGTCGGCCTCGGGACGCAGGACTTCGGCGGGGACGACCAGGCGCTGGGCCTTGCGCTGACCGCCGACGGGACGGCGGTCGTCGTCGGCAGCGCCGGCGCGACCGGCGCGGTCGCGGTGTTCACCGTCGACGCCGCCTACGGCGCCCCTGCCGAGGCGGTGGTCGCCAACACGGTGACCGGCGGCAACGCGCTGTCGTTCCGCGACGTCCGCATCGACGGGCTCGGGCGGGCCGTCGCGGTCGGCTCGATCACGTCCGCCGGCGCGCAAAACTTCGTCGCCGCGCGGTTCAACGCGGCCACGCTCACGCCCGACGGGTCTTCGGGCGTGATCGACTTCGGCGGCGCGCCCGACGGCGCCACCGGGATCGCGATCGGGGCCGACGACTCCGTCCTCGCCGTCGGCCTGTCGGGCGACGACCTGGCCATGGCCCGGTTCAAGCTCGACAAGCCGATCGCCGAGGTCATCCTGTCGTACGACGACGTGCAGACCGGCCTGTACAGCTACCAGGACGGCACGCAGACGCTCCCGCTGCCCCAGGAGCTCGTCGACCTCCTCCGGTTCGCCCTGTCGGCCAACGGGGAGCTCACGATCAACGGCACCAACGCGCCTAACGACATCACGATCGCCCAGCCGACGCCGGACCTGATCGTGGTCAACGTCGACGGGGTGGATCGCACCTATTCGTCGGCCGGCGTGACCCGCATCATCGTCGACGGCCGCGGCGGGCCCGATTCGATCATCGCCGACGCGACCGTCACGCTCCCGCTGACGCTCAAGGGTGGGGACGGCAACGACACGATCGGCGGCGGTATGGCGGCCGACTCGATCGACGGCGGCGCGGGCGACGACCTGATCGCCGGGGGCGGTGGCAACGACACCGTCGCCGGCGGTGACGGGTCCGACACGATCGACTACTCGTCCGCCGACGTCGCCAACCCGGCGACCGCGGGCGTGGTACTGACCGCCACGCTCGGGGGGACCGGCGGCGTGGGCGGTGAGGCCGACGCGATCGGGGCAGACGTCGAGAACCTGGTCGGCACCAACGGCGACGACCGGATCACCGGTTCCGCGGCCGCCAACGCCATCGACGGCCGCGGCGGGAACGACTCGATCACCGGCGTGGACGGCGACGACATCCTCACCGGCGGCGACGGCAATGACACGGTCGCCGGCGGGAACGGCAACGACTCGATCTCCGGCGGCGCGGGCGCCGACAACCTCGACGGCGGCGCCGGCTCGGATACCGTGTCCGGTGGCGACGGCGACGACACCCTCACCGCCGGCCCGGTCGCCGATACGGCCGGCAACGCGCTCGACGGCGGCGAGGGCGGCGACACGATCACCGGCTCGGCCGGCGCGGACACCGTCACCGGCGGCGATGGCAACGACACCATCTACGCGGGCGACGGCAACGACTCGGTCGACGGCGGCGCGAACGATGACGTGATCGTCGGCGGCGCCGGCAACGACACCCTCGCCGGCGCGTTCGGCCGCGACATCCTCATCGGCGGCCTCGGCGCCGACTCTATGGACGGCGGGGAAGGCGACGACGTCCTGATCGGCGGGTATACCTCGTTCGACGACAAGCCCGCCTCCCTCACCCTCATCCAGGCCGAGTGGGTCACCACCCTCCGCTCCTACACCAACCGCATCGCCAACCTCAACGGCGGCGGCACCGGCGGCGGGGCCAATCAGACCACGTACCTCCGCCCCGGCTCGGGGTCGAGCAAGACCGTCTTCGACGACTTCGGCGTGACCGACACGCTGATCGGCGGCGGCGGCCTGGATTACTTCCTCGTCCGCACCAAGAGCCCCGGCGCCGATCTCACGCCCGACCTCGATAAATCGGAGAACCTCACGCAGGTAAGTTGAGGGCCGCCGGCATCCTCACACGTTCCACGGTTCGCGGAAGTAGCCGTATCCCAGCCACCACGCGAACCAGAGGTGGATGACCGCCCAAGCCGCGACGGGAATCAGTACGACTGTTCGGACCCGCGCGCGCCGGGCGATGAGCGCCCACGCGATCCACAGGACGAAGGCGGCAACCAGACCGCCCACCCGGGTCACGGCGTCACTCCATTCGAAGAAGCCGAACGGCTCTTCGTGGAGGCTGTGCCCGGCGGCGATGAACGTGACCAGACCGGCGGTCGCGGGGAGGAGGACGAGGGCGGCGGACGCGCCGGAGGTGTCGGCGGCGTCGGGCGGGTTTTCGTAATCGAGCGGCGGCGGCACGGGTTATTGCCGCCCCGTCGCCACCGTTTCGCGCAATTGGCCACACGCGCCCTCGATGTCGTCGCCGCGCGTTCGGCGGAAGTGGGCGACGACGCCGCCCGCGGTGAGGATCTCGGCAAAGCGGCGCATCCGCTCGTCGGTCGGGCGCTGGTAGACCCGGCCGGAGACGCCGGGGCCGATCCAGTTGTAAGGGATCAGGTTGACGTGCATGCGGTCGGCCCCGAGAAGCTCGGCGAGCAGGCTCGCCTGGGCGTCGGAGTCGTTCACGCCTTCGAGCATGGTGTACTCGATGTTGACCGGCCGGCCGGCGGCGGCCTGGTAGCGGCGGGCGGCGGCTAGGATGTCGGCGACCTTGAACTTTCGGCCGGTGGGGACGATCGCGCTCCGCGTGTCGTCGTCGGGGGCGTGGAGCGAGATCGCGAGCGTGAGCGGGACGTTCTCGGCCGCCAGCCGGTCGATGCCGGGGACGATGCCGACCGTCGAGACCATGACCTGCCGCCAGCCGATCGCGCCCAGGTCCTGGCCGGCGATCCGGCGGATCGCGGTCGTCACGGCGTCGTAATTCAGCAGCGGCTCGCCCATGCCCATGAAGACGAGGGTCTGGAGGCGGCGGCCCAGTTGCAGAGCCTGGGCGCGGAGGGTGAGGAACTGCTCGACGATCTCGCCGGCGGTCAGGCTGCGCTCGACGCCGGCCTTGGTGGAGGCGCAGAAGTCGCAGCCCATGGCGCACCCGACCTGCGACGAGACGCACCCGGCGGCGCGGTCCGGGCGGTGCGAGGGCATCAGGACGCACTCGACGGATTGGGCGGGCGCGGTATCGAGCAGGCGCGTGGCGGCGTGGCCGGTAGGCAGACCGACGAGGAACTTGACGGTGCCGTCGGCGGCGTTGCGGCGGGCGACGATCTGCGTTGAGCGGAGTGGGAACTCGGCATCGAGACGGGCGCGGAGGCCTCGCGCGATTTGGGGGCCGTCGATCGATTGGCCGCCGGTGTCGAAGTAGCGGCGCAGCACCTTCGCGGCCGCGGAGGGCGGATAACCCCACCCGGCGAACCGGGCGGCGAGGGCGGGGATGTCGAAGTCGGACAAGGCGGGCATCGCGGAGGATTGTAGGGGATCGCGAGTCGCGCGACAGCATCCCCGTTTCGCCGCGACCCGAAGGGCAAGGGACAGCGCCGCCCGCAGGGGAGCGCGTGAGCGAGGATGGCCGGGCGCCATGACCACGCGCCGGATTCCGTTCGAAGTCGAGGAACGGTGGTCGCGTGGCCATGCCGATTCGGGGAAAGCATGGTCCGGAAGGGGTCTCGCCTGCGGTGCGAATCCGACTCCCCAGGAGTCGGCGTGGAATGCGGGGCGCGACGGTACAATCGTCGCCGCTTGTCGTCGTCGCCGAATCATCCTTACCCCGGGCCGGACGTCCCGCCGATGCCGACGACGGCGCCGCCGGCCGACGTGCGCGAGCCCATTCCCGTGTTGTCGATCCCGCCGCGGGTCGTGCTGCCGCTGATTCTGCTGGTTCCGGCGGCGATCCTGGCGGTGATGGGGATCGTGCGGCTTGCGTCGCCGGTGGTGAACGTGGTGCGGGAGCCGGGCCGGGTCACCTTCGCGGTGGAGCGCGGGCACGTGTCGGTGACGGCGGTGATATTTTGCGCGGTGGGCGTGCTGGCGGTCGCGACCTTCTTCACCCGGCCGCACCGCTGGCTGGCGATGCTGGCGGCGGTCGCGCTCACCCTGGCGATCGGGTTCGGGCTGGGGCTGTGGCAGCAGGCGGTGGCGCGGGCGGAGCTGACGCCGACGACGCTGGTCGCGCCGGCGCGGGTGCGCGGGATCTTCCCGGGCGATCCGGTGACGGTGCGGCTGGATAAGCTCGCAATGCTGGAGTTGGTGGGAGATCCGGCCGAGCGGGAAACGCACTACCAGCGGGCGTACGCGGCGCCCGGGGTGTACGTGGATCTGGACCTGGGGCCGCTGTACCGGACGACGTATGAGGAACTGGTGGCGGCGGCGCAGGCGCGGGGAGTGAAGGTGATGAAGAGGTGAATCTAAAACGAAAAGACGAAAAGACGTAAAGAAGGTGCACACCCTCTTTACGTCTTTTTCGTCTTTTCGTTTTCCCCTCAGATCCCCCCACCGCCTTCGTCGGGGCCTTCGGTGACCTTGAGGACGAGGAGGGTTCGGTCGTCGCCGAGGGGGCGGCCGGCGCGGAAGGATTCGAGGGTGGCGAGGATGCGCTGGGCGGTCGCGCCGGCGGACGCGACGGAGCCTTTTGGGCCGGCGGCGGCGTCGTCCATGCGGCGTTCGGTGAACATGTCGCCGCGCGGGTCGCGCGCCTCGGTGATGCCGTCGGTGTAGAGGACGAGGGTGTCGCCGACGCGGAGGTCGTATTCGCTGTCGACGTATTCCTCGTCGCGGTCGATGCCGAGCGGGAGGCGGTGTTCGCCGTCGATCGCGCCGGCGACGCCGTTGCGGACCAGGCGGATCGGCGGGTGACCGGCGGCGGCCCAGACGAGGCGGCGGGCGGCGGGGTCGTAGATGGCGTAGAGGGCGGTGACGAACGTGCCCGAGCCCATCGTGTAGCGGGCGGTCAGGTGGCGGTTGACGTGCCCGAGGAGCTTGGACGGGGGGTCGGGCGCGTCGTCGATCATGTGCGCGATCGAGTGGGTGACGGCCATGATCACGGCGGCGGGCGTGCCGTGGCCGGACACGTCGGCGATCAGGATGCCCCAGCGGCCGTCGTGGAGGCGGAAGAAGTCGTAGTAGTCGCCGCCGGCGCGGGTGGAGGTCTGGTAGTCGGCGGCGATCTCGAGGCCGGGGATGCGCGGGAGCTCGGTCGGCAGGAGCGACCGCTGGATGTCGGCGACGGTCTTGAGCTCGCGGTCGACGCGCTCGTAGGCGCGGCGGACCTCCTCGTGGAGGACGAGGTTTTGGGTGGCGCGGCCGAACAGGTTGGCCATCCACGTGTGTTCCGGGAGGTACTCGCGGACGAACGCGGCGGCGCCCGTGCGCATGAGGACGACCATGTTGAGGGACTCGCCGCCGTCGAAAAGCGGGATGGCGACGGCGGACCCGTAGGCGGCGAGGAATTCGGCGGCGGGGTCGTCGGGCGCGAGCTCGCGCGCGAGATGGTCGATCACGACGGGCTCGGCGGCGTAAATCAGGCGCGAGAGGAGGCCGCCGGCGAGCACGGGCAGGCGGTCCTTTTGCTTCCACGGGTTGACCTCGCCCCAGCCGGAAAAGCGGGTGACGCGGACGAGCGGGGCGGAGAGCTCGCGGCGGCTGAGCGAGAGGTAGCCGTCCGACGGCAGGAGCGTGCGCATGCGCGTGCCGTAGTAGCGCACCATCGCCTGCGGGTCGTCCTGGGCCGAGAGCTCGCGGACGGTCTCGACGACGAAGCGGAGCTGCTCGGCGGCGTCGCCGATG
>DATHXE010000202.1:0-3506 GCA_035459845.1 Tepidisphaeraceae bacterium
TCAGCAGCAACCGCATGCCTACCACCGTAATCGTCGACCCGTCCGTCACCGGCTTGGGCAGCGCCTCGCCCGTCGTCTTGAGTTCCGACCACCCGTCTTTCCCGAGCCGCCACACGCCCGCCGGCCCGTTCGAATCACCCCTGAACGCCCAGCACACGACCCCCTCCGGCGTCGCCGCCAGGTAACTCGTGTATTTGCTCCCGCTGAACGGGTTGTTGTCGATCCGCTCGTCCGCCCGCCACCGCCGCCCGGCCGGGTCGTAGAAGAACGTGTAGTTCCCCCGCACGTACGTCAGTCGCTTCCGCACGCCGTCGTACGCGTACGCGTGATAATTGTGATTGCCCCACGGCCCCCCGTTGAACGCGTGCGGCCCCGGGCCGGTCAAATCGTAGTTGAAATCCAACGCGAACTGCGGCCGATAGCTGATCGACCACCGCGCCGTGTCCGTATCGAAGTGCGCCACGTCATTCCCGAAGTACGAGCTGTGCCCCCCGCCGAGGTGCAGGAACTGTCGCCGCTCCGCGTCCCACGCCACCGTGCTCCACCCGCCGCCCTGCCGGTTCGTCGGCCACTTCGGCGCCTCCACCGCCACCCACTTGTTCGCCGGCACATTCGCGTACCACTCGGCCTGCGCCTTCTCATCCGCCGCCGGCACGTCCGCCGAATACCACGCCGGATCGTACGGCCCCGTGCGGTGCACCACCGTCCCCGCCGGTACCCCGAACTTCGCCGTCCCTTCCTGATCCGCCTTCGTCGCATCGACCTCGCACACCCACGCCTTCGCCCCCTTGTCCGTCCGCCCGCCCTCCGCCTTCGGCCCCCACCACAGCACGCGGTCCTGATCGTCCACCGCCGCCACCGCCGCGTCCGTCGACGAATGCCCCGGCCCCTCGCCGGCCCCGTACCGCCGCACGAGCGCCCACTCGTTCCCCGCCACGTCGTACGCCCAAATCTCGAATGGCAGCGGCTTGTACAGATTGGCCTGATACGCCGTCGACGACGTGTACCCCACGCCGCCCATCAGCACGACCTTCCCGCTCTTCGGCAAATGCAACATCGCGTGCCCGAACCGCGGCGCCGGCCCGACCTTCGGCCGCCGCTCCTCCCACACGCGCGTCGCGCAATCGTACACCCACGTGTCGCCATACAGCGTGTCCAGCCCGTCCCCGCCGAACAGCACGATCTTCCGCGCCGCCGGGTCATACACCATCGGCCCCAAGGCCCGCGGCGGTGGCTGCACCTTCAACTCCAACTGCCGCCACGTGTTCGCCTCAGTCGAATACATCCACGTTCCCGCATCACCCCGCGCCGACAACACCCCGGCCCCGCCGAACAGCACCATCTCCTTGTTCAGCGGGTCTGCGCAGATCGAATGCCAGTTCAGCCCCTCCCGCTCCGACTTCGTCTCCGGCACCGGCCCCGTCGCCGGCTTCAGATCCCGCCACTCGCGCTTCGAAACGTCGTACGCCAGCGTCCGCCCGCACACGAGCGCGTAAAACTTCCCGTCCCAAGGCGCCACCCGCCCGTTGTACGCCAGCCGCGCGTGCCGCTGCCACAGCCGCACGTTCCCGCCCTCGTCCTTCATCGAGAAATACGGCGTCTTAAACCCCGGCGGCGTCACCACCCCCACCGCCGGCCCCCACGATTCGCCGCCCGTCGGCAACTCGTTCTCCCACTGCCCGCCCTTCTCATCCAGCGACACCACGTCATACACGAACGGCGGCTTCTTCTCGTGCGAGATCGTCCCACCGACCATCACGAACCGCCCCCGCTCCGCCGACCAAACCACCGCCGGCCCCACCCGCGGCCCCGCCCCGTCCTCCGCCACCACCCGCCAATCGTTCGCCCCCGCCGCGCTGGAGGCGCCGGCCACTATCAACCACAACACGCCCGCGATGCGCAACGGATGGTTCATCACCCGACGTTAGCCCGCCCACGTCATTCCGTTGCCGCCTTCGAATTCGTCGCCCCACCTCCCTCTCCCAGCCGCGCCAGCTGCGCCGCTGCAGCCGCCGCGCATTCGCGGCGGGGAGAGGGCGGGGGTGAGGGGCGAATCCCACGCCGCGCCAGTTCCCGCAAAACGGCGCACGGGTGCCCGCCCTCCCCCGCGCATTACCAATTGACAACCGACCCCGAACACCCGACTACTCACCCCCTCGAATGACCACCATCATCCTCTCCATCGGCGACGAACTCATCCTCGGCCAGACCGTCGACACCAACTCCGCCTGGCTCGCCCAGCGCTGCGCCGCCGTCGGCCTCCGCCCCCTCCGCCACAACACCGTCTCCGACGCCCAGGACATGATCGAGCTCGCCATCATGGAGGCCGCCCCGCTCGCCGACGTCCTCTTGATCACCGGCGGCCTGGGCCCGACCGAAGACGACCTGACCCGCAACGCCCTTGCCGCCGTCATGGAGGCCGACCTCGCCCTCGACCCCGCCGCCCTCGAAAACGTCGAGCGCTTCTTCAAGCACCTGAACCGCGAGATGCCCCCGCGCAACCGCGTCCAGGCCATGATCCCCCGCGGCGCAGAGATGATCGAGAACACCAACGGAACCGCCCCCGGCATCCGCGCCGTCATCACGACCGAGATCGCCGGCCCCGACGACGGCGACGACGCCCTCCTCGAAAACGAGTGCCATGTCTTCATCATGCCCGGCGTCCCCAAGGAGATGCGGGCGATGTTCGACCGCTCCATCCTCCCCGCCATCCGCACCCTGCAACAGCAGTCGGACGAGCCCGCGCCCGTCATCCGCTCGCGCACCCTCCACACGTTCGGCCTTGGCGAGTCCGCCGTCGCCGACCTCCTCAAGCCCGCCAACCTCATGGACCGCACGCGCAACCCCAGCGTCGGCACCACCGTCTCCGGCGGCGTCGTCTCCCTCCGCCTCAACGCCTACTTCGATTCCGAAACCGAGGCCGACGCCAAGCTCGCCGAGACCGACGCCCAATGCCGCGCGCTCCTCGGCGACCTGATCTACGGTTCCGACGACGACACCCTCCCCGCCGTCGTCTCGCGCCTGCTCAAGCGCCGCACCGACGCCACCGACCCCGAGCCCGGCCTCACCGTCGCCACCGCCGAGTCCTGCACCGGCGGCCTGATCGCCAAACTCCTCACCGACGACGCCGGCGCCTCCACCCACTTCCAGTTCGGCTGGGTCACCTACGCCAACCACGCCAAGACCTCGCTCCTGGGCGTCCGGCAGGAAACCCTCGACGCCCACGGCGCAGTCTCCGCGGAGGTCGTCCGCGAGATGTCGACGGCCGCGCTGCTCCTGGCGTCGGCCGACTACGCATTAGCCGTCTCCGGCATCGCCGGCCCCGACGGCGGCTCCCCCGACAAGCCCGTCGGCACCGTCTGGCTAGCCATCGCCTCCAAACGGCCCCTCCCGTTCGAAACCAGCATTAACAACCAATCCGTCAACTACTTCGCGCGCCGCTTCCAGTTCCCAGGAGATCGCGAAATGATCCGCGACCGCAGCGCCAAGATGGCGCTGACGCTCCT
>DATHXE010000203.1:0-5824 GCA_035459845.1 Tepidisphaeraceae bacterium
TCGACGCACAATTACGACGTGGGCGCGCTGTACGTGGAGTGGGGCGGGCCGTGGCGGATCATCGGCCCGACCGAGCCGGGCCCGCAGAAGTGGGGCACGGGCGGCGAGATCGCGCTGTGGGAGAGCCCGGACGACGGGAAGACGTGGAAGAAGATCAAGCAGATGACGCAGGGAAGCCCGCGGAATCACTCGTACGTGAGGAGGCCGGTCGGCGCGCGGGCGGAGTTCTACGGCATCTGGGCGGACGGGAACGCGGACGAGTTTTCGGAGTCGTTCCTGTACTACTGCAACCGCGACGGCGAGGTGTTTCGGCTGCCGGCGGTGATGGACGGGGCGACGGGAAAGGCGGAGCGGGTCAAGTAGCTCAACATTCCGATGTTGAGGAAATGCGTTCGACGGGTGCCGGCAAACGAACCCCGATCGGCCCGCCACGCCGGTCCTCAACATCGGAATGTTGAGCTACTTGGTGCGAGCCGCGAAACGTGAATTGGGTAAGGAGGAGTCTGTGATCAAGTCGAACGTATGGGCGGTCGCGTTGTTCGCGTTAGTCGTCGGTTGCGACGAGCAGCGCGTCGTGAAACCGGTTAAGCGGGAACAGGCCGCCCCGCAGACGCTGGTGGAGGCGCGCCGCGCGGTGAAGCCGCCGACGGATCCGCAAACCGGCCCGCGCGAGCCCGTGGCGACGCCGCCGGCGAACCTGTTCCGCGTCGTGAAGTACCCGTCGCCCGTCGGCGAGCTGCCGGCGTACCTGAGCGTGACGCCGACCGACGGCCAGCGCCGCCCGGCGATCGTCTGGATCACCGGCGGGGACTGCAACACGATCGGCGACGTGTGGAGCCCGGCCCCGGCCGAGAACGACCAGAATGCCACCGCCTTGCGCGAAGCCGGCATCGTGATCATGTTCCCCACGCTCCGCGGCGGGAACGATGCGCCCGGCCGGCGCGAGGGGTATCTGGGCGAGGTCGACGACGTGCTCGCGGCCGCGGATTTCCTCGCCAAGCAGCCGGGCGTCGACCCGCAGCGGATTTACCTCGGCGGGCACAGCACGGGCGGGACGCTGGCGCTGCTGGTGGCCGAGTGCTCGCCGCGGTTCAAGGCCGTGTTCAGCTTCGGCCCGGTCGGCGACGTCTCGGGGTACGGGCCGGAGTATTTGCCGTTCGACGCGACGGACGCGAAGGCGGTGTCGGTGCGCTCGCCGATGTACTGGCTGCCCGACATCACGAGCCCGACGTTCGTGATCGAGGGGGTGAACCAGGGCAACGTGGACTCGCTGCGGGCGATGAAGCAGGTCAACGAGAACCCGGCCGTGCGGTTCTTCGAGGTTCCGGGGGCGAACCACTTCAGCGTCCTCAGGCCGGTGCAGAATCTGCTGGCGAAGAAGATTCTGGCGGGGTCGGTGGAGGTGACGGAGGAAGAGGTGCGGGCGGCGATGCGGGGGCGATAGTCGGCGCTCCGCGCACGGGTGCCATGCCCTCGCGAGCCGCCAGGTGAGTCGATCGGGCGAGTGGCGCGACGGCTCGCGTGGGCATGCCCCAGAGGCGTTCAATTGCTGGGAAAGGTGAGCGTACCCCGCGCCCATTCGTCGATGACAGAACGGGCGGTCAATCCCACCAGCGGCGCGTCCGCGGTCAGCAGGTTCTCTAGCACTAACAACGCGCCGGGCGCGTCGAAACGCAGCGTGTGCGCGGAGGACCAAATCTGCACCCAGGGATCGGCATCGTCTCGAAACGCGATCAACGCTCGGAGCGAACCTACAGATTCCAAGTCACGGTAGACCGTGCGGAGCCGGTCGTATGCGGAGTTGGCGCGGTCGGCATCCCCGGAAAGGGTAAAGCGACCATGATCGGACGCGAGTCGGCGATACTCGGTGAGCAGGTCGTCCGTCATCGTCGCTTCAGTAGAGGTCCTTTGGCCGGGCGAAGATCAGCTCCGCGCTCCGCAGGGTGTTGCGGAGGAGGATCGCGACGGTCATCGGGCCGACGCCGCCGGGGACGGGGGTGATGTGGGCGGCCTTTTTGGCGACCGCGTCGAAGTCGACGTCGCCGACGGTCTTGCGCGTGCCGTCGGGCTGTTTGACGCGGTTGATGCCGACGTCGATCACGATCGCGCCCTCGCGGACGTGGTCGGCGGTGATCAGGTTGGGCTTGCCGACCGCGACGACGACGATGTCCGCCCGGCGCGTGTGCGCGGCGACGTCGCGCGTGGCGATGTGGCAGAGGGTGACGGTCGCCATCTCCTCGGCTAATAGCAGCGCGATCGGTTTCCCGGCGATCTCGGAGGCGCCGACGATGACGGTCTCGGCCCCGCGGAGCGTGACGCCGGTGGACTTGATCAGCTCGACCGCCGCCAGCGCGGTACAGGGGGCGATCAGCGTGTGGCCGTAGACGACGTATCCGATGTTGGCGGGGTTGACGCCCTCGACGTCCTTGACCTGGTCGATCTTGTGCTGGAGCTCGGTCGCGTCGAGGTGCGACGGGAGCGGCAGGTGCAGCATGATCCCGGTGACGGACAGGTCCTTGTTCAGGCGCTCGATCGTGGAGGCGACGTCGTCGAACGTCGCGTCGGCGGGGAGGGTCAGGAGCTCGTAGTCGATCCCGACGGCGGCGCAGGTTTCCTTCTGCCGCTGGGCGTACAGCTCGCCCGCGGGCGTGGAGCCGACGAGGATCGCGGTGAGGTGGACGGCGCGGCCCTGTGCGGCGAACCGGGCGACGCCGGCGCGCACCTGCTCGCGGATCTGGTTCGCGAGCGCGGCGCCGTCGATGATGCTGGCCATAAGACCGGGCGATTATACGGAAAGGGCGGCGGCTGTCGTTATCGGTGGGGGATTATCCGGGTGGGGCGGGGGTGAAGATGGGCGAGGTGTGCGGGCGGGACGGGAGGGCGAGCCGTTTCCGATCGCCACAGAGCTCACAGAGCCACAGAGGGGCGGAGAGAGGGCGATCTGAGGGAGCCCAGCGACTTGTCGCGGGACGGAGACCAACGGCGCGTTACGCGGAAGTCGACGGGCGCGTCGTTCCGCACTCCGGACAACGATCAGGAGACGCGCGAAGGTCGTAGCCGCATGTCGGACAGCGGTTCGATCGCAGTCGCCGCACCGTACGCCGGCGGCGGACGAAACCGATGAAGGAGAAGCCCGGAAGCACTGCGGTCAGAACGGCTATGAACCAGTACGGGAGGACCAGGTACGTGATTACCGGCGCCTTCTCGTTGTCATAGATAAAACTCGGGACCGATTGGCCGGAGGCGAAACCCAGCCGGTTCCAAAATGATTGCGGGCGGTGGACGAAGCCCGCACTCATGGGCCCTTCGACCTCTTCGGTCGTGTGGACGACGCCGGTCGACATCGCCTCGAAAATGTCGGACCCGTGGAGGGCCCTGTCAATCAGGCCGACCTCGCCGGCCATCGAGTGGACGCCGGACAGGCGGACGGACGAACCGGTCCCGTCCGCCCACCGCCAGTAGTCGGCGACCAGGTGGCTGCGAACCCACATCGTGCAGGCGGCGAGGAAGAGGAGCGTCGAGAGCGCGACGAGCGTGCGCTTCATGCGCGACATCCTACCGCGCAGTTCGCAAGAGAGGACGATGCTCCGTCCGTGCCCGTTGTGAAATCGCTCGCGCGGACCGAGATAGCTGCAACGCAACGCGTTGCTGACGCGCCCGATCTGCAAATCGCGCATCTCGCAAGACGACGCGCGTCAGCAGGTCGTTGACCTGCAGCTATCTGAGGACGGCGCGACGACCTAATGCCCCCGCGCCTTCCGCGTCGCGGCGGCTTTCTTGGCGCTGGCGCTACGCGCCGCGGCCGACCGGTTCGCCGACGCCGCCCCGCCCTTGTGGCCGCCCTTCCGGCTCGACGCGTGGCTCTCGGTCTTGCCCCGGCCGGAACCCGACTTCTTCCCGCCGCCCGATTCCTTGTTCACCGTGGCCCACGCCCGGCGGGCGGCCTCCTTCGAGGATGTCCCGCGCTTCTCGTACCCCTCTTCGATGTGCTCGGCCTTGCGCTTCTGCTTGTCGGAATAACTGGACTTGTCGCCACGCGGCATGATGTTTCTCCTTTCGGCCTGCGAATCCTGGCGTGCAAAGAGGGTGCCGACCGTACTCAGGCTTGTCGGCACGCGGCATGACCGCCGCGATAATCCACGGAAATGTGCCGTCCGCTTCGCGATCGCGTTGTAAGCCTTCGGATCGCGAGTCACACCGCCGGGCTCCGAAATGTGCGTCAGATCTGCGCGCTCCGGACACCCTGCCTTGATCCGCGACCCGGCGCGGTCAATGATCCGGCTGAATGAAGATCTACACCAAGACCGGCGACGACGGCACGACCGGCCTGTTCGGCGGGGGGCGCGTGCGCAAGTCCGACAAGCGGCTGGCCGTCTACGGGACGGTCGACGAGCTCAACGCCGTGCTCGGGGTGGCCCGGTGCGCGCCGGGCGGGGATGAGCAGGTCGCCGGGATGCTCAAGCGCGTGCAGAACGAGCTGTTCGTCGTCGGGTCGCACCTGGCGACGCCGGCGGATTCGCCCCACGCTCAAAAACTCCCGCCGCTGGATGACGAGATGGTTCATAGGCTGGAAATGGAGATCGACTCGGCCGAGGAGGAACTCGAGCCGTTGCGGCAGTTCATCCTGCCCGGCGGGGGCGAGATGGCGGCCCGCCTGCACCTGGCCCGGACGGTCTGCCGGCGGGCCGAGCGCCTGGCGGTCGATTTCGGACTCGACCGGCCCATCCCGGAGCTGATCGTGACCTACCTGAACCGGCTGAGCGATTGGCTGTTCGTGGTGGCGCGATTGACGAACAAAAGGGCGGGGGTAGCCGATATCTTGTGGGAGAAGTAGGGTGACGGGGTCCCGTGTAACGGGAACGCCCACCGGAACGACGTTATGGACATGCGAGACGCGCGAATTATCGAGCTGGATCCGGTGGAGGCGCCGCGGACGTCGGCGCTGATCCTGGTCGTGTTCGCGGTGCTCGGCGTGGGGTTCGTGCTCGTCAACTGGGTCTTCACCGACAGCGACGATCACTACTACGACTACTCGAGCTGGGAGGACGGCGAGGCCCCGCGCGACGACCTCACGTGGTACTACATGATGCCCAGCGTCGTCCGCGACGAGGGCGAGAAGAAGGCCGAGCGGAAGACCACCGAGACCCTCGCGGACCACATGCGCAAGCGCGAAGAGGCGATCAAGAAGCGCGCCAAGGGCCCGGGCGGCGGCGGGAGCGAGGCGTACCAGGCGTCCAAGGCGCTGATCGATGCGGGCCGGGCGACCACGCCGCGCAAGCCGGTCGAGGCGGGGGAATCGGTCATCGGCGGGAAGACCGCGGACCCGGGCGGGGTCGTCGTTCCAGGGGCGGCGAAGCAGCCGGAGTGATCACTCCCCCAGCGTAAAGAACCGCCGGATGCGCTGGAGCAGATCCCCCTGCGCCTCGCTCATCCGCCGACGTTTGGCGTCCTCGTTCAGGTCTTCGCGCACGGCGTCGAGCTCCGTCCTTCTCCGGGCCAGGATCTGCGCGACGTCCTCGGCGATCTCCGGGCGCGTCGCGAGGATCGGCTCGAGGTCGGCCTTGTCGATGCGGTAGCACGTGCTGTCGGTCGTGGCGACGACGGTGGCCGTGCGCTCCCCGCCGGTCATCAGGCCCATCTCGCCGAAGAAGTCGCCGGGGCGGAGGTCGGCGACGTGTCGCGAATCGCGCCCGCCGCCGTTGTCGGTGGCGACTTTCACTTCCGCCCGGCCGGTCACGAGCAGGTACAGCCAGTCGCCGCGCGTGCCCTGGCGGGTAATCGTTTCGCCGCGGACGAACGGGGCGGTCTTGATCCGCCCGGCGAG
>DATHXE010000204.1:0-7764 GCA_035459845.1 Tepidisphaeraceae bacterium
GACGCCGATGAGGAAGCCGAGGTAGCCGCAGCGGATGAAGAGATCGCGGCGGCGCTTGCCGCCGGATTCCACCACGCGCAACAGGATCGGGTTGGCGGGAATCAGACGCCAGAGATAGTCGGCAATTCCGAGCATGTGTCGTATCGCGGGCGTCTCGCCAGCGTGTCCCTCGTGTTTACGAACGCGCGGGCGAGACGCCCGCGATACGGAATTACTGCACCAGCCCCTTTGTCAGCCGCATGAACGCCGTCTCCAGGTTCACTTCTTCTTCCCGGATCATCGTTAATCTAAACCCGGCGGTGACGAGCTGGTGGGGGACGAAGGAGTAGTCGTCTACGCCGGGCTTTAAGGCGACTTCCATGAAGCCGTTGTTGTGGTTGACGGTTTCGACGTTGGGGTCCTGGGCGAGGAGCGCGCCGGCGGCGGCGGGGTTGTCGGCGACCATGACGTGGAGGACCATGCCGCCGCGGGCCTTGTTGACGATGTCGGTCCAGGGGCCGGAGTAGATCAGCTCGCCCTGTTCGATGATGCCGACGGTGTTACACAGGTCCTGGAGCTCGGGGAGGATGTGGGACGAGATGAGGATCGTCTTTTTCATCCGGCGGAGCTCCTTGAGGAGCTCGCGGAGCTCGATGCGGGCGCGGGGGTCGAGGTTGCCGGCCGGCTCGTCGAGCAGGAGCAGCTTGGGGTCGTGCAACAGCACGCGGGCGATCGACAGGCGCTGCTTCATGCCGCGCGACAGGCCGTCGACGAGCGAGTCGCGCTTGTAACCGAGGTCCGTCAGCTCCAGGACGTCGTTGACGATCTTGGTGCGGTTGGGGCCGTTGATGTTGTAGCAGGCGGCGAAGAACTCGAGGTATTCCTGGACGACCATGTCCTCGTAGGCGCCGAAGTAGTCGGGGACGTAGCCGATCATCGGACGGATCTGGCGGGACTGGTAGCCGACGACGTAGTCGCAGATGCGGGCCTCGCCCCAGGTGGGCTGGAGGAGGGTGGCGAGGATCTTGATGGTGGTGGACTTGCCGGCGCCGTTGGGCCCGATGAAGCCGAAGCAGTCGCCCTCGGCGATCTCAAGGTTGAGGTTCGACAAGGCCACGAGCGTCCCGTAGCGCTTGGTCAGGTTGACGGTCTTGATGACGGGCACGGACATGGGTGGGGTGCTCGCGGTTGGTGTCGGGGCGGCGGTGTCGCGGACGTCGGAGTGGCGAGAGCGGGTCAGCCGGCAATCTTCTTGCTGAGCAAGGGGAACTGGCGCGGCTTGTCGTCCGGGCTATTTCTAATGATCACGGGCCTGACCGTACCGCCCGCGTCACTCTTGGCGGGCGCGGCCGGGGCTCCTGGCGCGGTCGCCGGCTTGGGCGGCACTGGTTTGATGGTCGAGCGGTCGACGGGGAGGACGAACTGGTGGTAGACGACGCCCTTGGCGGAGTCGGAGACCTTGTCGCCGTCGACGATCAGGGGGAACGGCAGGGGCTCGTTCTTGGTGTCGGACACGGCGATGATGGCCATGCCGCCGGCGGAGACGGCGGCGGACATATCGAGGTGGCGGACGCCGCGGCGGAGGACGTCGACGCGGTCGCGGTCGTTGCTGCCGGCGACGTTCTTCGACGGCGGTACGCGGTCGAAGAAGCTCAGGAGCGGGAACGATTTGGGATTGAGCGGGTCGTCATCGACGACGTCCTTGTCGGTATATCCGCTCGAGCGCAGGAGGCTATACACCAACTCCGTCCAGCTCGATGGCAGGCCGTTTTTCGCGTTGCCGTTGAGCCCACGGTCCGACTCGATGTACGCGCGATGGACCTCATTTACGCGGCCGGATTTTGGATCCAAGCTGCGGATTTTGGACGTGAAGTCGATGTCCTGACCATTCCCCCAGTACGGGAAATAGAGGATCGCATCGACCGGGGCGTAGGGCGTGCCATCGACCGGGCTCGGATTCCCCGGGTGGTGGACGCACAAGTAGACGTGCCGGAGATTCTTGCCGGTGCGGTTCGTCAGCTTGCCCTTCACGCCGCCCTTGTCGTCGGTGAGCGAGACTGGCACGGTCGGGTAGATTCCCTGGTTTTGCAGGTCACCCGTCCACTGGGCCTGGAGCTTTTTGAGCGTGCTGCGGTAGGGAACGCGGATGATCTTCGGGTCGAGGTTTTCCTTGGCCTTGTCCTTTTCGACGACGGATTTGACGGGGACGTAGTAGTCCTGCTTGGCGGGGAAGTCGGTGTCGGACTCGAGGAAGCCGGGATGGACGTTGAACGCGGTGACGAAGCTGGTGCGGTCGGGGGCGGCGCCGGCGACCTCGATCTTTTGCGCTCCGTCGCGCGGGATGTAGAGGCCGAACTGGGTGCGGGCGACGGCCGGCTCGCCGGGCACGTGGCGGACGTAGGTGACGTGCTGGAGCTTGGCCTCGCCGCGGAGGACGAGCTTGACGATGAGGTAGGTCATCGCGGTGCCGGCGATCGCGAGCACGCCGAACGCGAACCAGCTCATGTGCGTCTTCTTCTTCTTGGCCAGCACCAGGAAGGAGCCGGGCCCGGCGGCGACCCAGTAGACGATGAAGAACAGCACGGCGATGCCGATCAGGGCGGCGCTGGTGCTGGGCAGGTCCATGTACTGCAGCGACGCCTTGCCGGTCTCGACGTTGACGTGGGTGGCGAAGAGGTCCTTGTACGTCGCCTGCCCGCCTTGGGTGACCCGGACGGGCTCGTTGGGCCAATCCATGACGGCGTCCCAGACGTTGAACCAGCCCTCGGTGGTGAACACGCCGCGCGTGGGCTCTCTACCGCCCTGCAAGGGCTTGTCAGCCAGGTCCTGGGCGACCCAGGTGACGCAGCCCGCGCCGTACGGGCCGCGGACAATGTAGGGGCGGCCGTCGGATGGGTCGATGACGGCGACGACGGCGTTAGGCTTGAGGGTGCAGGTCGCCTTTTTGAACGGGCCTTGGAGCTTGTCCCAGTTCTTGTTGATGTACGGGAGATAGAGCGCCCGGTCCCCCGCGAGGACTGGGAACTCGCTGGCGGGCAGAGTGGCATCGCTCGGCACGCCGCGTGCGTTCCAGGCTTTGACGAGCGTGTCGCGGGCGGTGTATCGGTCGGAATTGGTCGGGGTGGTGGCGGGGTCGTAATCGATCTTGGCCAACAGGCGCAGCGCCGTCGGCTTGTCCTTCTCCTCGACCACGCCGGAGACGGTGACGGGCATCAGGTCGGCGAAGACCTTGTTGTTCCGCAGCGTCTGGTTCGGCTGGGTGTCCTGCAGGATCACCAGCCGGCCGCCCCGGCGGACGTACTCCTGCAGCGCGGTGAGCTGAGCCGGGTTGAGGTTGAGCTCTTCGGGGTTGGCATCCGACCAGACGACGGCGTCGATGGCCTCGTAGCCGATGACGTCATCCGGCAGGCCCTTGGCGAGGTCGCCGACCGTGACGACGGCGACGTCTTCCGTCAGGCCGAGCATGCCCTGGTACTCGTCGAAGCGGGGGAAGTGTTCCTTGCCGACGGTGAGGACGACCTTCTGCCCGCGGGCGCTGCTCCGGCCGAGCGGGTCGGCGAGGGTGACCGTCTGCGTGATCGGGATCTTGGCGAGCTCTTTGCCGGATTCGGACGTCAGGCGGACCTTGATGATCTTGTTCAGCTCGTCGCGGGTAGTGGACGAGTTGATGACCGCGCGTTCGCCGCGGTTGGGCTGGGGCATGAAGTACATCCAGAAGGTCTGGGCCTTGTCGCCGGACGAGGCGGTGTTGCCCTGGAGGACGATCTGGCGGGTGAAGATGACGTTGTCGCGGTCGAGGTCTTCCTGGACGACCTCGATGCGGCCCTCGAAGATGTTGCCGGTGGTCGGGGTGAGGCGGACGACCATGGGCGTCCAGCACCCGGGGCGGACGAGCCCCCCGAACCCGATGCTCTCGACCTCCCCGCGGGCCTGGCCGAGCGCGACGACGGGCATGAGCAGCGACAGGATCCCCGCTATGGTGAAACGCATTGAAGGATGAATTTAAGTGGGGGGGGGAGTGGCGTCAACGAAAAGGAGATCGTCAATTGTCCATTGTCAATTGTCCGTCGCGACGCGCGGTGGCGTCCGGGGGTCGTTGCGGTGATCGGCGACTGGCAAGGGCGAAGGGCAATGGGCCGATCGGCCATCCGCAATCCACCTCACTTGTGCCCTTCCGGCCGATCCTCTCCGAGGTACTTTCTGGCGACCGCGTCGGCCAGGTCCACGTCGGTGATGTTGGCGAGGGTGCAGAGCCAGGCGATGACGTCGGCGAATTCTTCCTGGAGGTTGGCCAGGTGCTCGGGCGTGCGCGACTCGGCGGCCAGCGCGGTGGCGAGCTCGCCGACCTCTTCGATGAAGAAGGCGAAGGTCTTGGCCCACCCGCGGGCGCGGTCGACGGTCTCGTAGCGGGAGGAAATGTGGTGCTGGAAGGCGGCGAGGGTGATGGACTGGGGGTCGGGGAGGGGCATGAGGGCGTTATACGAGTGGCGGGCGCGGATGACCATCGAGGGAATGACGAAGGACGAAAACGCGTCGGGCACCGTTACCGTTTCGTCATTCGACCTTGGTCATTCGTCATTGATTCGAACTTCGAGTTTCGTCATTCGGGATTCTATCCCGGGTTCGTCGCGCGGTCGCCTTCCTTCGTGCCTGACTTGGCGTAGTCGTCGAGGATCTTGAGGGTGTTGCGCTCGCGGGCGGCGCCGGCGGAGTTGCCGGCCTTGTCGTACAAATCGGCAAGGAGCTCGTGGGCGTCGACGTCGTAGGGGTCGATGTAGACGGCCTGGACGCCGTACTCGACGGCCTTGTCGAACGTCTTGGTGTCGCGGTAGAGGCGGGCGATGCGCTTGGCCCAGCGGTTGTCGTGGAGTTCGACCTTGTGGAGGCGCACGAGGTGCTCGACGGCCTTGGCGGGCTGGTTGACCTCTTTGGTGAGATAGAGGCCGGCCAGGCGCTGGTGGGGCAGGGCGTCCATCGGGCGGATCTCGACGATCTGCTGGAAGACCTTGAGGGCCTCGGGGTACTTGCGCGCCTTGATCAGGGCCTCGCCGTCGGTGGCGAGCTTCTTGTACTTGGCGCTGGTGGCCGCGTCGTAGCCCCAGGTGGAGACCTGCTTGTCGGTCCAATCGAAAAAGTCCTTCTGAAACTGCGAGAGGCTCTTGCCGAGGATGCGGGGGAAGACGTCCTGCTGTTCCTCGCCTTTGCGGAACTCGGCGAGCATGGCGAGGAGCTTGTCGTGGCCGAACGTGTCCTCGATGTACTGGCAGATCCAGTATGACTGGGCGTACGCGAGCTGTCGGTCGCTCGGCTTCTTGGGGCGGACGAAGCCCCACGTCAGGTTCTCCATCGTGAAGAGCTGTTTCTTCGAGACCGCGTTGTAGAGCATCGGCACCCACTCCCAGCGCAGGGGCGTCCGCTCCTCGACGACGGCCAGCCCTTCGGTCATCCAGTGGGCGATGCGGTTGTCGGTCGCGCTGAGCGTGACCGTGTGCGTGAACTCGTGGCGGAGGACCTGGGCCCAGTTGTAGGTGCCCATGGTGTTCTTGCCCTTGCGCGGGCTGACCATGGCGATGACCCGGCCGGTGCTGGCGCCGACGGTGCCGATCCACGGGGAGCCGGTCGTGCGGACGCTGAACGCGTCGTGGGTCGGGAAGATCTCGATGAGCGTCTTGGCGGCCGGCTCGTGCTTGAAGTTGCCGGTGACGTCCTTGTAGATGCTCTCAAGGTAGTCGGTGAAGTACTCGGGGATGACCGGGTCGATCTTGGCGTCGTAATACAGGATGAAGTGCGCGGTCTCCTTCTTGGCGTACCCGCGGAAGTCGTCGAGGAGCTTGAGGTAGTTGGTGGTGGCGAAGTTGAACGGGTCGAAGAGGCGGGCCTTTTCGAGGGTCTCGTAGGCCTTGTCTTCCTCGCCCCACTGGGTGTAGAGCAGGCCCAGGCCGTTCATGGCGTGGGTCCACCACGGGGCGCGCTCGATCGCGACCTGGTACTTGGCGGCCGAGCGCGGGTACTGGCGCATCGAGCCGAGCTGCTCGGCGACCTCGAAGTAGGCGGTGGCGTTGTCCGGGTCGAGCTGCTCGACGCGCTTGAGCACGTCGTTCATCTCCTGTTCTTTTAGCTGCAGGGCGTAGACGGCGGCGAGCAGGCCCATGGCCTCGACGTTCTTGGGCTGGCGGGCGACGACGCGCGAGATGACGCGGTGGGCGTCCTTGGGGCGGCGCTGCTGGAGCAGGTTGCGGGTCTCCAGGACGTCGCCCTCGACGCTGTCGGGGTCGACCTTGCGGATCATGTCGATCGCCTTCTCGGCCCCGTCGAAATTGAAGCCGTCGACGGCGAGCAGGCCGATCGTGTAGAGGCTGCGGACGTCGTTGGGGTTCTGCTCGAGGACGGCCTTGAGCAGGCCGCCGGCCTTCTTCTGGTCGTCGCGGGCGATGTAGAACTCGGCGGCGGCGGCCCGGGCGGGCCAGTACTCGCGGTCGACGCGGGTGGCGGCGGTGAACGTCTTGTCGAGCAACTGCTGGTGCAGGCCGACCTTGTCCTTGTAGACCATGTTCATCGTGGCCCAGCGGTCGATGCCGCGGCCGATCAAGGTCAGGGCTTCGGCGCTGTCGAGCTCCTGCGCGTGGAGCTTGTCGACCCACGCCTCGAAGAAGCCGTAGGCCTTCTTGGCGGCGTCCATGTCGCCGCGGCGCTCGTTGATCTCGCCGAGGTAATAGTGGGCGGCGACGGACTCCTTGTCCTTGGCGCGGACCTTCTCGAGGGTGGTGACGGCCTCGTCGTAGCGGGTGAGGTCGGACAGGATGCGGGCCCGTAGCACGAGGCAGGCGGCGTCGTCGGCGGCGGGGCCGGCGGAAAGCGCATCCAGCGCCTGCTGCTTGCGGCCGATGGCGGCGAGGCTGGTGGCCTTCACGTGGGCGACGCGGGCGGGGTCGGCGTCGCCCGGCTTGACCTTGGCGAGCGTCAGGAGCGACAGCTTGTACCGCCCGGTCTCCGACTCCATCTTCGCCTTGTCGAAGTCCTTGAAGTAAGCGGGGTACTCGAGCTTCTCGAGGTCTTCGGGGACCAGCGGGTTAATCCACTTGCCGGGGATGGCCTCGCGGACGAAGTCGTCGGCGCGGGCGGCGGCCGGTGCGATGAACGTCCCGAGCCCGAGGGTGGCGAGGAGCAGGGTGGTGTGTCGCATAGGGTGCAGTGTCGGCAAAAGGACGACCGGGCGGGGGCGCTCGAGGCGCGTCCGTCAGTTTGGATGCGCGGCCCGAAGCGAAGTTGCGGACGTGAATTATACGCGCGGGGTGGGCGGGCGTGCTCGCGGGAAATCGGGGGGCGGAGTCGTTAGGCGAGGATGTCCCGAACGACCTTCCCGTGGACGTCGGTGAGGCGGAAATCCCGGCCCGCATGTCGGTAAGTGAGCTTGGTGTGGTCCAGGCCCAGGAGGTGGAGCAACGTCGCGTGGAAGTCGTGCAGGTGCACCGGGTTTTCGGCGGGGAGGTAACCGTAGTCGTCGGAGGTGCCGTACGTGAGGCCGGGCTTGACCCCGCCGCCGGCGATCCAACTGCTGAAGACGTCGGGGTGGTGGGATCGGCCGGTGGGGGCGTCGGTGTGGGGGGTTCGGCCGAACTCGGTGGTCCAGACGACGAGGGTGTCATCCAGCATGCCGCGGGACTTGAGGTCTTTGATTAGGCCGGCGATCGCCTGATCGACGGCCTTGGCGCGCGGGACGTGTTCCTTCATGCCGGAGTGGGCGTCCCAGTTCTTGGACGAGCCCGAGTCGATGAGCTCGACGAA
>DATHXE010000205.1:0-7528 GCA_035459845.1 Tepidisphaeraceae bacterium
TCGCGCGACTCTCCACGCCGACTCCTGTAGAGTCGGATTCGCCACAGTGGTGCGAGAACGAGCTCGACGAGCGCCAGACGCGCTCCCCTTCGGGCTCTCTCGAAGCTCGTCCTCCGGGTCGTGGCTAAACAAGGAATCCTCCGAACCCGACTTCACCTCACCCCGAACTGCTCATGACATGCCTCCCGACCCGCGCGCAGCATCCCCGACCTGTTCCCCGACCCCGCGCGGCGCCGGCCTCTACCGCCGCATCCTCGCCTACTTCCGCCCCGACCTCCGCCTGATCCTCTTGCTCATCGGCCTGATCTGGGTCTCGCTCCTCGCCGGCGTCCTCGAGGGCGCCGCCGTCGGCACCCTGACCGACACGCTTCTCTCGCCTGCCCCGCGCAACGACTGGCTCACCCGCACGATCCTCGCCCCGCTCGGGCCGTCGCGCCCGGCCCGCCTCGTCTGGCTCGCCCTCCTCTGGCTCGCCGTCCGCGCCACCAACGACGTCGTCACGCTGTTCCGCGAGATGATCAACCACCGCCTGCGCCTGGCCGGCACCGCCCGCGTCCGCACCGAGCTGTTCGACCACCTCCAGTCGCTCAGCCCCGCGTACCACAAGTCGCGCCCGCAGGGCGACGCGATCTACCGCCTGTCGACCGACTCCCTCGGGTTCTTCGGCGTGCTCGACACGTTCATCGGCGCCGCCAATTCCGCCCTGACGGTCCTCGTGATCGGCGCCGTCATGGCCGGGTTCAACGTCACCATCACCGTCGTCTGCCTCTGCCTGACGCCGCTGCTCGTGCTCGCCAACGCCTGGTTCGTCCGCACGATCCGCCGGACGACCGACCAGTCCAAGCGCGCCGACACCGACTTCACCACGTTCGTCCAGCGCGCCCTGGCGACCGTCTCGCTGGCCCAGCTCTTCGGCCGCCAGCGGACCGAGTCTGCCCGGTTCCGCGACGCCGTCGACACGACCGTCCGGGCCGGCATGCGCATGAGCTGGCAGGTCCAGCTCTACCCGATGACC
This sequence comes from Tepidisphaeraceae bacterium, assembly GCA_035459845.1. Classification (GTDB taxonomy): domain Bacteria; phylum Planctomycetota; class Phycisphaerae; order Tepidisphaerales; family Tepidisphaeraceae; genus DASPKW01. The sequence goes on from DATHXE010000205.1 coordinate 1,016, forward strand.
CAGCGCCTGATCTACGCGCTCGGGCACGCGTTCGTCCTCGGGTACGGCGGGTGGCTCGTGTATCGCTCGCAGTTCGGCGCCGCCCCGGTCGACCAGGCGACCGTCGCCGGCATCAACAGCCCGGGTACGGCACCCGCCCCATTTACGGTCGGCGGGATCACCGCGATGCTCGTCTACCTCGGCCAGCTCTGGGAGCCGGTCCGCCGGATGGCCGGGTTCACCGCCGACGTCCAGGCGAACGTCGCCGCGTGCGCCCGCGTGTTCGCCGTGCTCGACCTGACCCCGACCGTCGCCGACCAGCCGGGGGCCACGTCCCTGCCCGTCCGCCCGCGCACCCTCGAACTCCGCGGCGTCCAATTCGCCTACGGGCCCGGCGCCCCGCCCGTCCTCAAGGCGATTTCCGCCACGATCGAGCCCGGCCGGATGGTGGCGTTCGTCGGCCCCTCCGGCAGCGGCAAGTCGACGCTCTTGTCGCTTCTCCCCCGCTTCTACGACCCGACCGCCGGCGCGGTCCTGCTCGACGGCCACGACCTCCGCGGCGTGCGCCTGGCCGACGTCCGCGGGCACATCGCCCTGGTCCCGCAGGACTCGCCCGTCATCGCGGGGACGATCGCCGAGAACGTGGCGTTCGGCCGGCCCGACGCGACGCCCGAGCAGGTCCGCCGCGCCGCCGAGTTGGCCGGCGCGGGCACGTTCATCAACGAGCTGCCCGCCGAGTACGACACGCCCGTCACCGAGGGGGGCCAAAACCTGTCCGGCGGGCAGCGGCAGCGGCTGGCGATCGCCCGGGCCCTCCTGACCGACGCCCCCGTCCTCGTCCTCGACGAGCCCACCTCCGGCCTGGACCCGCACCACGAGCGGCTCGTCCTGGCCACGCTGCACAGCCTGCGCGACCGGCACACGGTCATCCTGGTGACGCACTCCCTGTCGGCCGTCACCGAGTGCGACGCGATCTACGTGCTCTCCGGCGGCCGGGTGGTCGAGGCCGGCACCCACGACGAGCTGATTGCGCGCGGCGGGACGTACGCGGACATGGCGGGCGGGATTGATGCGGCCGTCCCACGAACGCCTCGCCATAGCGCCGCGTGACACCCGGCCCGCCCAAGTCGTGCCGATATGAACGCGCGAGGAGCGCCGAAGGACGGAGCCCGTGCCGGCGCGATAAATTTTGACACGGGCCGATCTGACAAGTGTATGATACCGCCACCGACGGTCGGTTGGTGCGTTCCCTGGCGCACCGGCGTCCGCGGTCACGTCTCGTCGGTTTGCGATCGCCCGTCACGTCTGTCCGTTGCCGCCCGCAAGGAGGCTCTTCATGATTGTGCCGCCGCCCGCCCCGCGCGTGTCTGCTCGCCCGAATTCGGTGCGCGCCCGCCGAGGGTTCACGCTGGTCGAACTGCTCGTCGTGATCGGCATCGTCGCGCTGCTCATTTCGATCCTGCTGCCGGCCCTCAGCAAGGCGCGCAAGCAGGCGAACTCGGTGAAGTGCGCGTCGAACCTCAAGCAGATCGGGACCGCGATCCAGATCTACCTGAACGCGAACCACGGGTTCTTCGCCACGTTCATGAACGACGGCCGGTGGACCGACCCGACCGACCCGTCCCAGCCGATCGACCCGAACCACACCAACGCGTACTGGGGCGTCGCGTACGCGGTCGGCGCCGGGATGACCAAGGAGAGCTTCACCTGTCCGGAAGCGACGATCTCCAACGGGTCGGCCCCCGGGCACGACGGGACGTTCGCCCAGGGGCACATCTACACGGTCTACGGCTACAACGCGTACGGCGGGCAGAACTCCGGCTTCTCCGACGCCCAGCGGGTGACCCTGTTCGGGCACGCCGGCGAGTGCGCGCTGTACTTCCGCCGGTCGAACATGGTGATGGCGGACGGCTCGAAGAAGACGGTGTGGCTCGGACGGCGGGCGTCGCGCGTACGCAACGCGAACCGGACGATCTTCGCGATGGACTCGTTCGAACAGACGATCGACGGGAACGGCGACACGTTCGACAACTGGACCCAGTGGGCCACCCCGGACCGAACCTACGAGTACATCCGGCACAGCGGCAAGGCCAACGTGCTGTTCGCCGACACGCACGTCGAGCCCCTGACGCACGAAGAACTCAAGGACACGCGGTGGCTGAGCGGGAAGTGGAACTGACGGGGTTAGCGCGCCGCGGCGCGCACGCGGTACGATCCCGGGCATGCTCCGACCCGCGGACGTGGTGCGAATCCGCCAGCGCGTGAACGTCACGGCGATGTGGCACCGCTGCGCCTGCCCGCGCCCGGCCGACCCCGCGCGCGACACGCGCTCCCCCCTCGCGCCAGCCGGCGCGCTCATCATGGTGACGGCGGGCGAAGACGGGACGGAGGACCTCTACCGCCCCACGCCGTTCGAGCGCCTGGCGATCGTCGACGACCTGCTCGGCCGCCGCGAGACCGCGCTCGAACAGGCGGGACTGATCGCCCCCACCAAGGCGCTGTTGCTCGCCGGCGGGCGCGTGCTCGAATGCGCGATCGACCGCTCCGAACACGACGGCCTGGCCGGGTACCACTCGCGCGGGCTGTTCGACCCGTTCGACGTCCCGGGACACGACACGTGGCTCACGCTGGCGAGGGGGCCCGCCGGCGACGACGTGCTCTACGCGTGGATCCCGCGCGAGTTCGTCGCCGACGCCGACGCCGGCATCTGGGCCAGCGCGACGCGGTGCATGCGGTGGGTCGACGAAGCGGAACTCAAGGCGTGATCCCGGTACGCACCCGGAAGCCGCGACGTTCGAGATCGGTCCGCGCGATCACTACTTCCCCGTGAGCCGCGCGACCTCCTGAACGTCCTTGTCCCCCCGCCCGCTCAGGTTGATCACGACGATCTGGTCCTTCGGCAGGTCCCGCGCCACCTTCGCCACGTGCGCGATCGCGTGCGCGCTTTCCAACGCCGGGATGATCCCCTCGGTCTGCGCGAAGAGCTCGAACGCCTCCAGCGCCTCCGCGTCCGTCGCGCTCACGTAGTCGACGCGCCGGGCGTCCTTCCAGTACGAGTGCTCGGGCCCGACGCCCGGGTAGTCGAGCCCGGCCGACACGCTGTGAACGTCCGCCGTCTGCCCGTCGTCGTCCTGTAGGACGTACGACATCGCGCCGTGCAGCACGCCCGGCTTGCCGTACGACAGCGTCGCCGCGTGCTGCCCCAGCGCGCTACCGCGCCCGCCCGGCTCCACGCCGATCAGCTTCACCTGCGTGTCGTCCACGAACGGGTGGAAGATCCCCGCCGCGTTCGACCCGCCCCCGACGCACGCGACCACGTAGTCCGGCAGCCGCCCGAACAACTCCATCGACTGCTGCTTGGTCTCCTTGCCGATCACGCTCTGGAAGTCCCGCACCATCGCCGGGAACGGGTGCGGCCCGGCCACCGTCCCGATGATGTAGTGCGTGTGCTCCACGCTCCCCATCCAGTCGCGCATCGCGTCGTTCAGCGCGTCCTTGAGCGTCTTCAGGCCGCTGTGCACTTCGACGACGCGCGACCCCATCAGCCGCATGCGGAACACGTTGAGGTTCTGCCGCCGAACGTCCTCGGCGCCCATGTAGATGTCGCACTTGAAGTCGAACAGCGCCGCCACCGTCGCCGTCGCCACCCCGTGCTGCCCCGCCCCGGTCTCGGCGATCACGCGCCGCTTCCCCATGCGCTTCGTGAGCAGCGCCTGCCCGATGCAGTTGTTGATCTTGTGCGCGCCGGTGTGGTTCAGGTCCTCGCGCTTGGCCCAGATCTGCGCCCCGCCGAGCTTCTGCGTCAGCCGCTTGCAGTGGTACAGCCGCGACGGCCGCCCGACGTACTCCCGCATGTACCACGCGAACTCCTCGTGGAACGCCGGGTCCGCCTTCGCCCGGGCGTACTCGGCCTCGAGTTCCTGCAGCGCCGCCACGAGCGTCTCGGGCACGAACGTCCCCCCGTACGGGCCGAAGTGGCCGGACACATCGGGCACGGTGGACAGCGCGGAGAGCGGGGCGGAGGGGGTCGCGGGCATGGTGCGGGATAATAGGGAAACCCGCGAGCGGTGTATACTGAAGGAATGCCCATCCACGACTGGACGCGGGTCACCGCCGGCACTTTTCACGCGTTTCACCTCGCGTGGATCGCCGCGCTGCAGCGCGAGCTCAACCGCGGGATCTTGCCGGCCGGCTATTACGCCCTCGCCGAGCAGGTCGCCGGCGACGCCCAACCCGACGTGCTCACCCTCCAGCAGGTCGGCCCCGCATCGCCTTCGAGCGGCGTGCCGTGGGACGCGGGCACCGAAGGCGGCATCGCGGTCAAGGCCAAGGCCCCGCACGCGTCGATCGAAGATTCGGTCACCGAGGCGATGCTCCTGGCCGCCAAGCGCCGCCGGATCGCCATCCGCCACGCGACCGGCGACCGCGTCGTCGCGCTGATCGAGCTCGTGTCGGTCGGGAACAAGGACCGCAAGGGCGCCGTCGAGGCCTTCGTCGACAAGGCCGTCGGCGCGCTCGAAGAAGGCTACCACGTCCTCTTAATTGACCTCTTCCCGCCCGGCCCCTACGACCCCGCCGGCATGCACGGCGCCGTCTGGCGCCGCCTCAACGGCCAGTACACCCCGCCCGCCGACCGCCCCCTCACGCTCGCCGCCTATCAAGCCGCCGACGGCATCAAGTGCTACGTCGAACCCCGCGCCGTCGGCGACGACCTCGTCGATCTCCCCCTCTTCCTGTCCGCCGACCGCTACGTCGACGCCCCCCTCCGATCCACCTACGCCGCCGCGTTCGGCGAACTGCCCGAGCGTTGGCGCGCCGTCCTGGAGTGAGGCGATGATCAAGATCCCCCTAATCGTGTGCGCGCTGTCGGGCATCACCCTCGCCGCCGACCCGCCCACCCTCAAATCCTCCGCGCCCACCTTCGACCCAGACCGCGGCACTCATCGCCTCACCCTCTCCGGCAATTGCCAGAAGGGCGACACGACGGTGGACGTCCTCCTCCCCAAGACATACGACAAGGCCAAACCCTACCGCGTCGTCTACGTCCTCCCCGTCGAGGCCGGCCCCCCGAAGCGCTGGGGCGACGGCCTGATGGAGGTCAAGAAGCACGACCTTCACAACGCCCACGACGTCATCTGCGTCGCCATGACCTTCGACACGATCCCCTGGTACGTCGACCACGCCACCGATTCGCACATCCGCCAGGCCACCTACCTCAAGCAAGTCGTCACCCTGATCGAGCAGACCTACACAACCCCCGGCACCAAGGAAGGCCGCCTGCTGCTCGGCTTCAGCAAATCCGGCTGGGGCGCCGTCTCCCTCGTTTTACGCGAGCCCGACTTCTACGGCGCCGCCGCCGCCTGGGACGCCCCGCTCATGCTGAAGGACGAAGACTGGCAGAGCTTCGAAATCCCCAAAGCCGCCGGCACCCGCGAGGTGTTCAGCGCCGCCGCCCCGCCCAACCTCGTCCCGCGCATGCCCGCCGAGTTCAAGAACCACAAGCGCTTCGCGATCCTCGGCGAAAAAAACTTCGGCCCCGCCCCCGGAACGAAATACGCCCCCGACGGCCACACGCTCGCCTTCCACAAGTGGCTCACCCGCCACGCCATCGCCCACGTCTACCGCGACGACCTCAAAGTCGACCACCACTGGGAAACCGGCTGGGTCAAACCGGCGTTCGAGGCACTCGTGCAGCTGCCGGGGAAGGACGAGCGGTTGGACTGACGGCGGGTATGATAGAACTCACCTGCTCTCGGAGCCGTCCATGACCCGCCTCTTCGCCATCCTGGCCATCACCCTCGTCGCCGGCCTGCTCATCGCCACCTTCTGGCAGAATCACGACCTGCAACAGAAGTTCGAGCGAGGCGATGTCCGTGCGTGCGCCGCGAACCTTAAACAGCTTGCCTTGGCCATCGAACGCCACGCTTCGGCGAACGGCGGCGCGTTTCCAGCGGACTGGACCGCCTTGTTCGAGAGGGACGAGGACGAGTTGTCGATCCGAAACTTCTGCTGCATTCGCCAGCACCAGGGCAGCGAGTCGGGCAGGCCTCGCGCCGACGTGTTGACCGACGTGCGAGCCGGCAAATACCCCACGTACGGCTACCTCGGCGCCTCGCTTTCCGCGACATCGCCCGGCGACGCGATTGTCGTCTACGAACCGGCCGACCACCTGAACCAGACCGGCGGTAACGCGCTCTTGAAGGACAAGTCCGTCGTCTGGCTGACGGCCGCCGAGATTGCCGGGGTCGAACGGCTGGCCCAAACTGCTAGGCACACCGGGGTTCGTCTCAGCGACGTGAGGCCGACGGACGCCCGCAAGTAGGGCACGCTTCAGCGTGCGAAACTGATCGCGCCGAAGGCTCTAATCTTACGCCGCTCCGCGGCTTCCGCAGACCCCTCTGCGGCCACCGCCGACCCCGTTCCACTGACCGATCAGCTTCGTGCGACGACCGCAAACCCGTTTTCGATGGCCGCACACCGCTTTTCGGTCACCGAAAAGCGGTCTCCGATCGTCGAACGCCGTGCTCCGATAAG
>DATHXE010000206.1:0-3385 GCA_035459845.1 Tepidisphaeraceae bacterium
CGCTGCCGTCGTTTCGATATCACTCCGATCCGATCCTGAGCGAGAGCGTGGTCGCGTCGGAGGCGACGTGCGCGGTGTGTAAGCAGAAGCGGGGCTACGCGTACGCGGGGCCGGTGATTTCGGAGGATGAGGACGAGCCGGCCGTGTGCCCGTGGTGCATCGCGGACGGGTCGGCTCACGAGAAGCTCGGGGTGGAGTTTTTCGATTCCGAAGGCTTTGAGGAGGGCGTGCCGGAGGCGGCGCTGAAGGAGATCGTCGAGCGGACGCCGGGGTTCGCGACGTGGCAGGACGGGGCGGTGTGGCCGGCGTGTTGCGGGGACGCGATGGCGTTCGTGGAGCCGGTGGGGACGAAGGAGATCAAGGCGAAGTATCTCCGCGTCGAGGGGCCGGCGATGATGTACATCGTGCACCAACTGGGCATCTCGGGCGGCGCGGCGACGCGGCTCTTGAACACGCTCGACCGGGAGAAGGGGCCGACGGGGTATTTGTTCCGGTGTCTGAGCTGTGAGGCGATGCAGTTAAGGATCGAACAAGGGTGAGGGGAGTCGGAAACGAAAAGACGAAAAACGTAAAGCGGTTGGGTCTCGTGTTGCTGCTTTACGTCTTTTCGTCTTTCCGTTTTTCCCGGTGTTCGCGCGAGACGGGACCGGTTGAGGCCCATTACCCCTGGCGCCTATCATCGCGCATGCAGAAGCAGCGAATCGACTATATGACGGCGGCGGCGGGTGGGTTCAAGGCGATGGTCGGGCTCGAGACGTACGTGCGGGGGAGCGGTCTGGAGAACGGGCTGTTGCACCTGGTCAAAGTCAGGGCGTCGCAGGTCAACGGGTGCGGGTACTGCATCGACATGCACTGGAAGGACGCGCGGGCGGGCGGGGAGACCGAACAGCGGCTGTACGGCCTGAGCGCGTGGCGCGAGGCCCCCTACTACACGGAGCGGGAACGCGCGGCGCTGGGGTGGACCGAGGCGCTCACGCTGATCGCCGAGACGGGCGCACCGGATGCGGACTTCGAAGCGCTGCGGCCGCACTTCTCGGAGAAGGAGATCGCGGACCTGTCGTGGGCGATCGCCGCGATCAACGCGTGGAACCGGATGGCGATCGGGATGCGCGTGGAGCCGGGGACGTATAAGCGCGGATGAGTCGAGAGCCCGTGGCTACAGTCCGGTCGCCACTTCGGGGCTGCAGGCGCCTCCGAGTTGGTCCCTCGACCCCGGCCCGCGACAAGCCACTGGGCTCTCTCAGACCGAACGGCTCGGATGGAGCCTCGCCCTCCCGATTCTTCGACACCTGTCCGTTCGCCGTCACCCCTGCTTGATCGCCTCCAGCTTGGCGTACTCCAGAATCAGTGTCTTTCGGCCGGCCTGGTTGAACTCGATGACGGCGCGGGTCTGGGAGCCCATCGGCGTCACTTCGCTGATGCGGCCGAGGCCGAAGGTTTTGTGCCGGACCAGGGTGCCCTTGCGGAACTGGGCGGCGAGGCCGGTGGAGTGTTCGGCCATCTCGCGGCGGATTAAGGAGTCTTCGTCCGAGCCGCCCAGGTCGGACAGGCCGGCGCGGTCGATGACTTCGATGTCGCTCTGGCTCATCTCGTTGAGGAACGGGGACTGGATGGTGCGCTCGCGGAGGCCGCGGACTGTGCGGTAGGTGGCCTTGGAGAGGATGAGGTGTTCTTCGGCCCGCGTGACGCCGACGAAGCAGAGGCGGCGTTCTTCTTCGAGCTCGGTCTCGTTGCCGCGGGCGCGGGCGTGGGGGAGGCAGCCCTCTTCCAGTGCGATCATGGCGACGACGGGGAACTCCAGGCCCTTGGCGGCGTGGAGGGTCATCATGGTGACGGCGCCGCCGGCCTCGTTCAGTTTGTCGGTGTCGCTGACGAGCGAGACCTGGGCGAGGTAGTCGACGAGGGTGCCGGCGGGGTTGGCCTTGTCGAACTCCGCGGCGGAGGAGATCAGTTCGTTGACGTTGGCGAGCTCGTCCTGCTCTTCGCCGCCGAGCTTTTTGTAGTACTCCTCGAGGCCGGACTGGCGGACGACGGCTTCCATCAGGCGGGTGACGCGGCCCTTGGTCGTCTCGAACATGTCGCCCCCCTGCTGGGGCTCGTCGAGGTCGGCGTCGGCGAGCTTGCGCCAGCCGATGACGAGGTCGACGAAGCCGCGGGCGGATTTGACGGCGCGGGGCGTGAGGCCGGGGATCTTGGCGGCCTCGCAGAGCGCGCCCCAGAGGTTGGTGCCGCTGAAGGTGCCAAAGTTGGTCAGCGCCGTGATCGTCGCATCCGACAGACCGCGGGCGGGGACGTTGGCGATGCGGTCGAGCGAGACGACGTCGGCGGGGTTGGCGATGACGCGGAGGTAGGCCAGGACGTCCTTGATCTCCTTGCGGTTGTAGAACTCGACGCCGCGGGCCATGCGGTAGGGGATGTTCTGCCGGCGGAGCGCGTCTTCCATCACGCGCGAGAGGCTGTTCATGCGATAGAAGATGGCCATGTCGGACCACTGGAAGTTCTGCTTGAGCGTCATGAGCTCTTCGACGACGGCCCCGGCCTCGTCGTGCTCGTCGCCGCAGAGGAAGAGCTTGGCCTTTTCGCCCTGGTCGTTTTCGGTCCAGAGGGCTTTTTCTTTCCGCCGTTTGTTGTGGGCGATGAGGCTGGAGGCGATGGCGAGGATGCGCTTGGACGAGCGGTAGTTCTGCTCGAGGCGGACGACGGTGGCGTCGGGGTAGTCGGACTCGAACTCGAGGATGTTGCGGATGTCGGCGCCGCGCCAGGCGTAGATCGATTGGTCGGGGTCGCCGACGACGCAGATGTTCTTGTGCTTCTGCGCCAGCGCGTGGGCCAGGACGTACTGGGCGTGGTTCGTGTCCTGGTACTCATCAATGAGGATGTACTGGAAGCGCTCCTGGAGCTCGGCGAGCACGTCGGGCTTGTCGCGGAAGGCCTGGGCGGTGCGGAGGATCAGGTCGTCGAAGTCCAGGGCGTTGTTGGTGGCGAGCAGGGTCTGGTACTTGCCGTAAATGCGGGCGACGGTCTTGGTGTAGAAGTCGCGGGCGTTTTGCAGGTATCCCTCGGGGGAGAGGAGCTGGTTCTTGGCGTTGGAGATCGTGCCGTGGACGGCGGACGCGGGGAAGTTGGTGGTCGAGAGGTCGAGGGTCTTGATCGCGTCCTTGATCAGCTTCTGCTGGTCGCCCGAGTCGTAGATGGAGAAGTTGGGCGGCAGGCCGACGGCCGGGGCGTAGTAGCGGAGGATGCGAAGGCAGAGGGAGTGGAAGGTGCAGATGGTGGGCCAGCGCTGGTCGAGCTTGCCGAAGTCGTAGATCTGGCGGCCCATGAGCGCTTCGATGCGCTGCTTCATCTCGCCGGCGGCCTTGTTGGTGAAGGTGATGGCGAGGAT
>DATHXE010000207.1:0-5024 GCA_035459845.1 Tepidisphaeraceae bacterium
TCCTCCGGCCGCGGCTCGGGCAGCCAGTGCGTCAGGATCATCGCCACCAGCGCGTACGCCCCGGCCACGATCGCCCCCATCTTCGCGATCTTCGCCGGGTCGGGTGGCGTCGACGCCGCCAGCGTCAGCGTGATCCACGCCGCCGCCGTCCCGATCACGCGCCCGCCGATGTTCGCCGCGAAGCTCTCACCCGTCCCCCGCAGGTGCACCGGGAACACCAGCGGGATGTAGTTGCCCCAGAAGCTGAACTGCGCGACCGTCAGGAACCCCGCGATCGCGATCCCCCACTTGACCATCGTCAGCGACCCGTCCGTCTGCAGCGAGTGCGCCACCCACCAGAAGTACAACGGCACGAAGATCAGCGCCGGGATCTGGAACACGCGGAACAAGTTCCGCCGGCTCACAATGTATAGCGCGAGGACGGCCAGCGCGACCCGGCCGACCAGCCCGCCCATCTCCTGCCAGAAGTTGACCTGCGCCGTCGCCTTGTCCACCCCGTTCGCCGTGTACGCCGCGTCCCGCAGCGGCTTGCGGCCCGCCGCCAGGTCCTGGGCCTTCTCCTTTTCGCCCGTCGTCTTGCCCGCGGCCAGCACCTCCTTGTGGCCCCCCTTGGTCGCGCCGAGGATCTGCGGCAACTGCTGGATCGCGCCGAAGGCGATCCCGTAGCTCCCGGCGAAGACCAGCGTCGTCACGATCGTCGTCTTGCGCAGCGCCGGGCTGAACAGCTGGCCGATGCTCGGCCGCTTGAGCGTGCCCGCCTCCTTCTTTCGCTTCCAGAGCGGCGACTCCGGCAAAAACGGCCGGATCAGGATCAGCGGGATCGCCGGGATCACGCCCGAGATCAGCGTGTACCGCCACGCCTCGTGGTTGCCGTGGATCGCCGGCAGCGAGTTGGCCAGCGTCGCCGCCAGGATGTTCATCATCGCGATCAGCACGCCGCCGAGTGACGAGAACGCCTGCGTGTACCCGAGCACCTTTTCCCGCTGCCGCGGGTTGGGGAAGAGCTCGGCGAGCCACGCGACCGCCGCCACGAACTCCACGCACACGCCGATGAACACCCCGCACCGCAGCAGGAGCAGCTGCGTCAGGTTCAGCGCGTACCCCGCCGCGAACGCGCTGAACGCGTACAGCAGGATCGACCCGGTCAGCACGCGCCGCCGGCCCAGGCGGTCCGTCAGGTACCCGCCCAGCAGCCCGAACACGCCGCCCGCCAGTGCCGGGATGAAAAACAGCGCCCGGGCCCACTGCGTGTACTCCGGTGTGCCCGGCGTCAACCCGCCCAGCGCCAACAGCGCCGGCTTGATGATCAGCGGCAACATCAGCAGCTCGTAAATGTCGAACGCGAACCCGATCGCCGCGATGATCACGATCAGCCACTTCGTCGTGTTCATCGGCTCGGCGGGCGGCACTACGGGTGGGTTCATCGCTCTCGACATCGGCGCTCTCCTGTCGCAAACACTCTATCGACCGGCACTCCTGCCACATACCCCCGCGCAGGACACTTGTTGGAACAAGTGTGAAGTGTAGGAAATGCGTCGCGGAAAGAAAGAGGACTCACCGGCGTGCTCACTTCAGTGATGCACGTCCCCGCCCACCGCGCCGCACATTCTCCACCCGGTTTGACCCCACCCGCCCGCGCGCAGACACTCCCCCGACGACCCATGCGCCTCTTTACCGCGCTCACCTTTCCCCCGCCGATCATCGCCCGACTGGAGGCGATCCAGCAGACCCTCCGCGCCCGCCCCGCCCTCGCCACCGACCTCTCCTGGACCAGGCCCGAGAACCTCCACGTCACCCTCAAGTTTCTCGGCGAGATCGACGACCACCACCTCGACAACCTCGTCGCCGCCCTCCGCAAAATCCCCGTCCCGCCGATGGCGCTGTACGTCGGCCGGTTCGTCACGCTCCCCTCGAAGGGCCCCGTCCGCGTGCTCGCCGGCACACTCGCCGGCGACCTCCAGCCGCTCGCCAAGCTGTTCGCCGCGATCGAGCCGACCGTCCAACCCCTGGGCGTCGGCCGCGAGGCCCGCGAGTTCAAGCCCCACGTCACCCTCGCCCGCGTCCGCCGGCCCAGCCTCAAGCACACCCCGCGCAGCATGTCGCGCCAGGTCGACCCGTTCCTCCTCCCCACCGACCCGTTCACCGCAACCACCTTCACCCTATTCAAAAGCACCCTCACCCCCGCGGGACCGGTGTACGAGGCGGTCGCCGAGATCGGGAACCCGACGTCGCACAGTTAGCTGCAACGCACCGCGTTGCTGACGCGCGGCATGACGTGGAGCGTTCGTGAGGAACCCGTCCCCGCGGTCGACGCGTCAGCAGGTCGTTGACCCGCAGCTGTCCCAATCCACCATCGTCGCCCTCCCAATTCCTACTTCCGCCCGCTACCCTCCCCCCCCATGCCCCGCAGAGCCCTCATCGTCTACGGCGGATGGGACGGCCACCACCCCAAACCCGTCGCCGAAATCTTCCACCGCGCTCTGACCGCCGACGACTTCGACGTCACCCTCTCCGACCGCCTCGAAGCGTTCGCCGAACTCGACCTCCAGACCTTCGACCTCATCATCCCACACTGGACGATGGGCAAGATCGAGCCCGCCCAGCTCAAGCCCGTGATCGAAGCCGTCAAATCCGGCGTCGGCCTCGCCGGCTGTCACGGGGGCATGTGCGACGCCTTCCGCGACGCAACCGACTGGCACTTCATGACCGGCGGCCAATGGGTCGCCCACCCCGGCAACGACGGCACCCGTTACACCGTCCACCTCACGCCCCTCGGCCGATCCGACCCGATCCTCGCCGGCATCACCGACTTCGACCTCGTCTCCGAACAGTATTACATGCACGTCGATCCCGCCGTCCGCGTCCTGGCCACCACCCGCTTCCCCGTCGTCGACGGCCCCCACGCGCCCAACGGCCAAGTCGACATGCCCGTGATCTGGACCAAGTTGTTCGGCGCCGGCCGAGTCTTCTACAACGCGACGGGCCACACGCCCCAGGTCGTCGAGTCAGAGCCGAACCTCACCATCATGCGCCGCGGCTTCGCCTGGGCGGCGAGGGGAGGCAATACAAGGATGGAAGATGGAGGATAGAGGATGGCGCGCTCGCCATGTTCCATCCTCCACCTTCCATCCTCCATCCTCGTGTTTATCTATCGCGCGCAAGGCGTTAACATCGCCCCCATGGTGATCACCATTGACGGCCCCGCGGGGACCGGCAAATCGACCGTCTCCCGCGAGGTCGCCCGGCGCCTCGGGTTCGACTTCCTCGACACCGGCGCCATGTACCGCGCGATCGGCCTGGCCGTCATCCGCCGGGGCACCGCGTTCGACGACGTCCGCGGCATGGAGTACGTCGCCGCCCACTGCCGCATCGAGTTCGACTGGACCAGGCAACCCCCCGGCGTCCTGCTCAACGGCGAGCCGGTCGGCCACCTCCTCCGCGGCACCGAGGCGACCGACGCCGCCAAGCACGTCGCCCAGGTCCCGGCCATCCGCCACAAGCTCGTCGACGAACAACGCCGCATTGGCGCCGAGCACGGCAACCTCGTCACCGAGGGCCGCGACCAGGGCTCGGTCGTCTTCCCGGACGCCCCGTTCAAGTTCTATCTGACCGCGACCGCCCGCGAGCGCGCCCACCGCCGCGCCCGCGAGCTCCGCGCCCGCGGCGAGATCGTCGACGAGAACGAGATACTCCGCTCCATCGAGGAACGCGACCAGAAGGACCGCTCCCGCTCCGTCGGCCCCCTCGCCATCCCCGACGGCGCAGACGTCGTCGACACGACCACGCTCACCCAGGAACAGGTCGTCGAGCGCATCGTCGACAAAGTCCGAGCCGCGACCCCGAGTTTGCAACGGACGTGAAGAACGGGAGCGGACCGGCATGCTCACTGAAGTGAGCAGACCGCGCCCCCCTTGCCGCTTCTTCATGTTTCATGTCTTCATGTTTCACGTTTCCCCCCGCCCGCCCCGATGACCGCACTCCCCACCTTCACCCGCGAATCCCCCCTCTACCGCGTCGGCCGCGTCATCTGCCGCCTCGGCACCACGCTCGCCTTCGACCTCAAGACCTACGGCCTCGAAAACGTCCCCATGAAGGGCGGCGTCCTCATCGTCTCCAACCACCAGTCCTACCTCGACCCCGTCCTCCTCGCCGTCAAGGTGCACCGCCCGGCGTCGTTCCTCGCCAAGCACGACCTCTTCGAAGGCCACAAACTCTTCGCCAAGGTCATCACCACGCTCAACGCCTTCCCGATCCGCCAGACCGGCTCGGCCGCCGGCGCCATCAAGGAGACCGTCAAACGCCTCCAGGAGGGGCACATGCTGATCATGTTCCCCGAGGGCGGCCGGGCGCACGCCGACGCGGTTGAGGAAATGCAGGGCGGCGTCGGCCTGATCGCCCGCCAGGCCGGCCCGACCGTCAAGGTCGTCCCCGCCGCCATTCACGGCACCTGGGGCGCCTGGAACCGCTACCGCAAGATCCCCCGCCCCTGGCCGATCCGCGTGAAGTACGGCCCCCCCATCGACACCTCCCACCTCAAGGCCTCCCACGTCGTCGAAAAGGTCGGCGGCGAGATCCGCCGGTTGTTCTCAGAACTCAAGACCGCGCGCGACAAGGAATGACGGTGGGTGCTCCCCGTCATCGTGAGCGCAGCGAAGGATCTAACCTCGAACGTCGAATGGCACTCGCCAAGGTCGAACCGCACCGACTCCGATGCGAGATCCTTCGGCGTACCTCAGGATGACGGTCTTGCGCCCGCGTTCTCAATTGACACACTCCCGTCCTCCCCTTCAACTCCCCCCCATGCCCGCACGCGCCCTCCTCGTCACTCTCCTCGCCCTCCCCCTGACCGCGCGCGCCGACGACTGGCCCCAATGGCGCGGCCCCGCCCGCACCGCCCATGTCCCCGCCGGCGTCGCCGTCCCTGAGAAACTCACGAGCCTGAAAACCGTCTGGCAGATCCCCGCCGGCAACGGCCTCGCCTCCCCCGTCGTCAGCGGCGGCAAGGTCTTCTACCTCGACGCGCA
>DATHXE010000208.1:0-3850 GCA_035459845.1 Tepidisphaeraceae bacterium
TGCCGCGGAGCAAGCGGTTCTGCTACGACAGCGGGCTGCGGGTGCCGCTGATCGTGAAGTTCCCGAAGAAGTGGCAGCACCTGGCGCCGGGCGAGCCGGGGAGCCAGGTGGCGGCGCCGGTGTCGTTCGTGGATTTCGCGCCGACGGTGCTGAGTTTGTGCGGGGTCGAGGTGCCGAAGCAATTCGAGGGCCGGGCGCTGATGGGACCGAAGAAGGGGCCGGATTCGCAGTACGCGTTCTGCTTCCGGGCGCGGATGGACGAGCGGTACGATTTGGTGCGGACGGTGCGGTCGGAGCGGTATCGGTACACGATTAACTACGCGCCGCACGTGCCGTACGGGGCGCGGAACCAGTATCAGTTCCAGCAGAAGGGATACCGGGCGTGGAAGGCGCTGTTCGAGGCGGGAAAGCTCGAAGGCGTCCAGAAGGCGTTTTGGATGGAGAAGCCGGCGGAGGAGTTCTACGACGTGCAGGCCGACCCGCACGAGGTGAACAATCTGGCCGTCAACCCGACGCCCGAGGTGGCGGCGCGGCTGAAGGAGATGCGCGAAGCGATCCGGCAGCACATGATCCGCACGCGGGATAACGGGCTGATCCCCGAGGGCGCGCCGGCCGAAGGGTATGTGGCGGCGAAGGACGCGAGTGCGTATCCGGTCGAGGCGGTGATCGTGGCGGCGGACCTGGCGATCGAGCGGGATCCGAAGAACCTGCCGAAGCTCGTCGAGGGGCTCAGGGCGGAGAACGAGGTGCTGCGGTACTGGGCGGCGCAGGGGCTGATGATGCTCCGCGGCGACGCCGCGCCGGCGAAGGATGTGCTGACCGCGGTTGCGACAAATGACGCGTCGCCGCGGGTGCGGGTGCCGGCGGCGGAGGCGCTGGTGTGGGTCGCTCACAAGGCGCCGCGCTCGGCCGCCGGCACGCTCCCGCCGGGGCGGACGTGGGACACGAAGGACCGGCCCGCACCGGCGGACGCGGGGCTGGCGGACAAGGGATTAGCGGTGCTGACGGAACTGCTGGCGCACGAGAACCCGCGCGTGCGATTGCAGGCGGCGAACTCGCTTGAGTTGCTCGGGCGGCTGGCGCAGCCGGCGCTTCCCGCGCTTAAGAAGGCGGCGACTGGGGACGGCGATGATTACGTGAAGCGGACGACGCGCTACACGGCGGCGATGCTGGCGGGGGAGGCGGCGCCGACGGAGGAGAAGTGAAACCGATCGGGCCTGCGGGAGGGCGAGGCTCCGTCCGAGCCGTGACGCTCCAGGGCACCATGCCCTTGCGAGCCGCCGATCAGGTTGGTTCACGCGCAGGGGGTCGTCGGCTCGAGTGGGCATGCCCCTGGGGCGCTCGATCTCGAAACGAGAATCGATGGAGCTTCAATTTGAATTCGAGTGCCGTCGGGGCATGCCCACGCCCGCGATAACAGTGTTCCGCGAACACGGTCATCGGCGCGGTGCGAGGGCATGGCACCCGGAAGGGAATGGCGCGGACGGCGCCTCTCGGTCGCGCGTCGCGTCTCAATCCTTTGACAGCTTCACCGGCAGCGGCGCGCCGAGCGTGTCGGACGTGGGTTTGAACCCGTCGCCGTCGGCGTCGACGTAGATCGGGTTGCTGACGGCCAGGGGAATGTCGCCGTCGCCCATGACGGGGCCGGTGGACGAGCTCTCGCCGGCGGAGATGACGATGACGTGGGCATCGGTCGCGATCGTGATCGGAATCACCCGGTCGAACTTGACGACGCCATCGCCGAACATCGCGGGGTGGGTCGCGCGGGTGAAGTTGAGGGCCGGGTCGGGCCGGCCGTTGACCAGCACCTGGACGCGGTCGACGTCGAACCAGTTGGGGCACTGGACGCGGACCTTGAGCTTGCCGGGGCCGGAGAGCTTGAGGTCGTCGCCGGGGCCCGCGCCGTCGAGCGAGACCTCCAGGAAGGGGCCGGACGACATGATGACGTTGCCACGCTTGCTCGCGCGGACGACGTCCATCTCATTCACGGCGGCGGGGTCGTCGGTCGCGCTCTTCACCCAGTTGCGGATCGCGCCGCTGTCGTGGAAGCAGTGGTGGGCGTCGGTGTTGGCGACGCCGGGCAGGCGGTAGCCCTGGTTGAGGAGTTGGAGCCAGTTGAACGCGCGGTCGTTGATCAGGTTGCCCTTGATCTTGCGGGTGGGCTTGAACTTCAGGATCGACGGGGCCCAGACCTCGATCACGTCGGTGTACTCGAGGGTCATGTAGCCCGAGTCGGTTCGGCCGTCGCCGTCCTTGTCGTACACGAGCCAGCCGATGTCGGGGTGGTTCTGCTGGACGAGCTTCTCGGCATTGTCGTCGTGGACGCGGAGGCGGCGCATCTGGGTGCGCGGGTCCTTGTCGATCGTCGGGCCGCCGCCGAACTGCGTGCGCGGGACCTCCTTCAGCGGGAACGCGTTGGCGTGGGCGAGCGGGAGCGGGACGCCGGTGAGTTCCATGCCGTCGCTCGTGCCCATGAACCGCTCGGCGTTCATTGCCCTGAGGTACGGTTTGTACGACGTGATCCGCTGGTGCTCGGTGGCGGGGGCGAACTCGACGCCCTCGGCGATCAGGGCGGCCAGCCTTCCTTCGACTTGTGTCGAATTGTCGCCACTTAGCGTCGTGTGGTTGTGGAAGTCAGCGGAGATCCAGCCGGCGGTGTCGACCACGCGCGGGAGCCGCGCGTGCAGCTTGGCGGTCTTGCCGGGTACGAGCTTGAGCGTGCGCCAAACGGCGTCGTACTCGGGCCCGCGCGAGATGACGGCGTAGTAGTCGCCCGGTGGGAGCGGCACCTCGAACTTGCCGGCGACGGAGAACCAGAGATTGCGGCAGCCGTCGGCGCGCTGGTCGGGGCCGAGGTCGGGCGTGGGGGTCGTGCCGGTGCCGATGAACTGCACCTTGGCGGGGGACGGGGCGCCCGCGCCGTCGACGACGTCGAACGCCACCGCCGACGCGGGGCCGACGTCGATCTGGACCGGCTGGCGGTCGAGAAAGAAATCGTCCGCGGCGACGACGTGGCGCGTCTCGACGGGCGATCGGCCCGGCTGCTCGGTGATCAGGACGTAGGCGCCGGGCGCGAGCGGCAGGCGGGCCTTCCCGGCGGCATCGGTGCGGGCGAAGCTGCGTGCGGTCAGGGCGCGGCGGGCGGCGGGCGTGGCGTCGGCCCAGGCGTCGGCGGCGTACGCGGAGACGGACGCGCCGGCGAGCGGGATGGGGGCATCGTCCTCGAAGAAGCCATCGTCATCGTCGCCGGCGGGGGCGTCCGTGACGACGGCCACCGTCACACCCGTCGCCGGGCCCGCCTTCAGCGCGTCGGCGGCGGCGCGCTGGACGGCGGCGGCGTCCGGCCCGACCAGCAGGAGGCGCGACTGCACGATCTCCTTCCCGGGCGCGAGCACGGCCGAGCCCGGGCCGGCGTCGGGCGTCAGCAAATCGGGGTAGTCGACCATCCCGAGCGAGTTCTTCACAGTCGGCAAAACCGGCGGCACCGAGAGCGCGCCGCGGTCCGCCCGCACGAGCCCGTACGCCATGCCGAAGTAGCGGTCGTACGAGTAGACCAGCGCGTGCCGCCCGGCCGGGGACGTGAGCGCGGGCTTTTCGTGGAAGAAGCGGTCGGTCAGGCGGACGGCCCGGGGGACTGGGCCGGTGTTCGTCCGGCGGGTGACGACGCGGAGGAAGTCTTCGCCGTCGTTGAGGGCGTACTCGGTGACGACGCCGACCGGGTCGTCGGCGGTGGGCCGGCGGGTCGCGCGGACGAGGAGGGCGGGGCCGTCGGCGCGGACGATCTCGACGTCGTCGGCAGCCGGGCCGGGGGCGGGTTCCTCGACGGGTGCGGTGGCGGGCGGCGGCGGCG
>DATHXE010000209.1:0-14153 GCA_035459845.1 Tepidisphaeraceae bacterium
TCAGTAGAAGTGCAAACGCGGGCGAGACGCCCGCGATACGGTGGCTACGCGATGATCTCTTTGACCACGCGGCCGTACACGTCAGTCAGCCGGAAATCCCGGCCCGCATAGCGGTAGGTCAGGCGCTCGTGGTCCAAGCCCATCAGGTGTAGCACCGTCGCGTGGAGGTCGTGCATGTGGACCTTGTCCTGGACGGCCTTGTGGCCGAACTCGTCGGTGGCGCCCAGCGCGAAGCCGGGCTTGAGGCCGCCGCCGGCGAGCCAGACGGTGAACCCGTTAGGGTTGTGGTCGCGGCCGGTGCCGTTCTTCTCGGCGTAGGGGGTGCGGCCGAACTCGCCGCCGAACCAGACGAGGGTGTCTTCGAGCAGGCCACGGGATTTGAGGTCTTCGAGGAGAGCCGCGACGGGGCGGTCGACGGCCTTGGCGTGGTCGCCGTGCTTGGCGAGGTTAGAATGCTGGTCCCAGGCGGGGTTGGCGCTGTTGTCGCCGTAGGTGACCTGAATGTAGCGGACGCCCGACTCGGCGAGGCGGCGGGCCATGAGGCACTGGCGGCCAAACGTGTCGGTCTTCTGGCCGGTGCCGATGCCGTAGAGCGCGAGCGTCTCGGGCGACTCCTTGGAGAGGTCGAGCGTGTCCGGGGCGTTGGACTGCATCCGCCAGGCGAGCTCGTACGAGTTGACGACGGCCTCGAGCTCGGCATCGCCGGGGCGGGCGGCGAGCTGCTCGGCGTTGAGCTGCTGGAGGAGGTCGAACTGCTTCCGCCTCGCGGCCTGCGTCTTCTCGCTCGCCGCGATGTTCCGGATCCTCAGGTCGGCCGACGCGCCACCGGCCTTGCCGACGGGCGTGCCCTGGTAGACGGCGGGGAGGAACGCGGGGCCGTAGTTGCGCGGGCCGCCGTTCCCGCCGGACGGGGCGATGGTGACGAAGCCGGGGAGGTTGTCGTTCTCGGTACCCAGGCCGTAGGTGACCCAGGCGCCCATGCTCGGGCGGGTCTGGCTCGAGCTGCCGCAGTGGAGGAACAGGGTGGCGGGGCCGTGGGCGACGCCCTCGGTGTGCATCGAGTGGATGAAGGTCAGCTCGTCGATGTGCTTGTTGATCTCGGGGAACAGGTTGGACGCCCACTTACCGGTCTGGCCGTGCTGGGCGAACTCCCACATCGGCTTCATGACGCGCTGGTTGGACTTCTTGGTGCCGGAGTTGGCGAGCTTGCGGGCGTCCTCGAAGTCCATCATCTCGCCGTCGCGCTTGAGGAGCTCGGGCTTGTAGTCGAACGAGTCGACGTGGCTCGGCCCGCCCTGCATGAAGATGAAGATGACGCGCTTGGCCTTGGGGGCGTGGTGCGGCGCGCGCGGGGCGAGGGGGTTAACGAGTTGTGCCTGCTGCGCGCGGACGACCTCGGCGGCGCGGGCCTCGGAGGCGAGCCCGGCGAGGGCGAGGTAGCCGAACCCGCAGGCGCCGGACTTGAGGGCGGTGCGGCGGGAAAGGTTCATTGGGGTCATGTTCATCGCACGCTCCTGCTGGTCAGCTGCAGGTCAACGACCTGCTGACGCTCTCGAACCCGAAACAGTGGGGCAGACATTCTTGCCTGTCCGGACGGGTGAGTGGGGGCATTCTTGCACTCCGAACCCGTCCGTCTAACCGCACATCAGCAACGCGTTGCGTTGCAGCTAACTCCGTCTACTCCACATATCTGAAATCCACCGACCCAAACACCGCCTGGATGACCTGCCGCCAGGCGTCCTTCGAGCCGCCTTCTTCTTTAACGAACGCCAGCGCGATTTTCGCTTCGCCCGGGGTCGGACCGCGGCCCAGCGCCGCGCGGTAGACCTGCCGGAGCCGAGCCTCGTCGTCGCCGCTGGCGCCGTCGGCCATGAACCGCTCAGCCGCGGCCGTCGCCTGTTCGGCGACGAATGGGTGGTTGAGCATGAACAGCGCCTGCGGGGCGACCGTGCTCGCGTTGCGCCGGCCCGTGCCGACGCTCGGGTCGGCCACGTCGAACACCTCGAACGCGTCGTTCATCGAATTCCGGAACGCCGGGACGAACACGCTCCGGCGGACGTCGCCGGCGTGCTTGTAGGCGAAGTCGGACGTCATGCCGGGCTTGTACGTCGGCCCGCCCGCGCCTTCGAACTTGATCTGGCCGCTGACCGCGAGCATCGAGTCGCGCAGCGCCTCGGCCTCGAGCCGCCGGCGGTTCTGGCGGGAGACCAGGCGGTTCTCCGGGTCGACCTTTGCGGCGTCGGGCAAGACCGTGCTGGCCATGCGGTAGGCGCGGGAGGTCATCACTTGCCGGATCAGCGACTTGATCGACCACTTTTCCTGCCCCAGGCGCGTCGCAAGGTAATCGAGCAACTCGGGGTGCGAGGGGAGTTCGCCCGTGGTGCCGAAGTTGTCGGTCGTGCGAACGATGCCGACGCCGAAGAGCCAGTGCCAGACGCGGTTGGCGGTCACGCGCGCGGGCAGCGGGTTGTCGGCGGCCGAGAGCCACTGGCCGAGCTCGAGGCGGCCGCTCTGCTTGGCCGGAACCTGCGGCGGATCTTTGACGGGTACGACGCTGAGGAAGCCGCGCGGGGCGACGTCGCCGAGCGTGTGGGGGCTGCCGCGGACGTGGACGCGGATGTCGCCGGCGTCCGGGCGCTCGCGGACGACCTGGGCGGTCTCGCGCTTCGGGCCCGAGTCCTGTAGCTTCTTCAGGTCCCCCTCCATCGTCTTGAGCACCGCCGGCGTCATCCGGCCGCCCGCCGCGAGGTCGGCGGCGATCGCGCCCTTGGCACTACCGGTCGCGGCGAGCGCGGGGACCTGGTCGGCCGGGATGAACTGGACGGCGTCGGCGACGACGTTCCCGCCCGCGTCCTGGGTCGTGACGATCACGAAGCTCTGGCCGTTCTTCTCGAAGTGGTGCTGCCCCAGCGAGATCCACAGGCCGTCGATCGGCGGGGACTGCCGCATGTTGACCTCGACGGTCTTTTCGCCGTCGGCGCCGAAGACGGTCACGTGCACCCGGTCGCCCCGCGCGGGCGCGGCGTTGTACGCGAGCCGCACCTCGTACTTGCCGGTCTCGGCCTTGTCCGGGAGGATGAACGTGAGCGTGCGGACCTGCTTCGGGTCGGCGTCGCGCTCCTCGGCGGCGTAGCCCTCGCCGACGTACGGCTTGAACAACTGGGACACGCGCCACACGCCGACCCGCTTCGCCTGGGCGTCGTCGACGACGAAGCCGGGCAGCTCGGCCGGGTCGATGGCGTCGCCGTCCACCGGCGCGCCGCCGGCCTTCTTCTTTCCGCCCTTGACCGGCTTCTCGGCCTTGGCGAGCAGTTGCTTGGCCTGCTGCACGCGCTCGGCCATCTCGGCGACCTTCGCCTCGTGCGCCTTCACCTCGGCCTCGCGCGACGGGTCCGTCGGTAGCGGCATCTCGACCCACTTCGACACGTTCGAGTGCTCGAGCGTCTGCACGCTCCGCAGGATGCCCGCCAGCGCGTAGTAGTCCCTGGCGGTGATCGGGTCGAACTTGTGATCGTGGCAGCGCGCGCAGCCGAGCGTCTGGCCCAGGAACGCCTTGCCGAGCGTGTCGAGCTGCTCGTCGACCACGTCCATGTCGAGTTGCTTCTTGTCCTGCTCTTCGAGGTTGGTGTTGCCGATCGTCAGGAACTCGGTGGCGACGACCTGCCGCTTGCGCTGCTCGGGCGTGGCGTGCGGCATCAGGTCGCCGGCGACCTGCTCGCGCATGAACTGGTCGAACGGGCGGTCGGCGTTGAACTGCTCGATGACGTAATCGCGGTACCGCCAGGCGTCCTTGATGACGAACCCGCGGAGGGTCAGGCTCTCGCCGAACCGGGCGACGTCGAGCCAGTGGCGGCCGAAGCGCTCGCCGAACCGGGGCGAGGCGAGCAGGCGGTCGACGAGGCGCTCGAAGCGGTCGGGCGCGGCATCGTTGACGTAGGCGTCGATCTCCTCGGGCGTGGGCGGCAGGCCGTGCAAATCGAAGTACGCCCGGCGAACGAGCACCTCCGGCGACGCCTCCGCCGCCGGCGAAAGCCCGCACGCCTCAAGGCCGGCGAGGATGAACTTGTCGACGTCGCCCTTCGCCCACCCGGCGCCCTTCACGGCCGGCACCGCCACCGGCTTGATCGGCTGATACGCCCAGTGACCCTTGGTCTTGTCGTAGACCGAAACCGTCCCCATTCCGCCGGCGGATGCCGAGCCCGTCCGCGGGTCGTGTGCGCCGCGCTTTACCCACTCGGTCAGGATGGCGATCTCCGCCTCCGGCAGGCGCGAGTCCGGTGGCATCTCCAGGTCCTGCTTGGCGTGCTTGATCGCCTGAACCAGCAGGCTCTTCTCCGGCTCGCCCGGGATGATGGCCTGGCCCGTGTCGCCGCCCTTGACCCACCCTTCTTTGGTATCGAGCTTGAGGTTGCCCTTGACCTTCCTGGCGGTCGAGTGGCACTCGTAGCACCGCGCGATGAGCACGGGCCTGACCTTCTTCTCGAAGAATTCGAGTTCCCCGGCCGGGATCGCGGGCTCCGCGGCGCGCGCGGCCCCGCCTGCCAACAGACCGGTCACCACACCGACAAGTAGTCCGCGTAGTCGTCGCATCGTCCCCGGGTGGAAGTGAAGTGCCTCTCGGACGAACAGCCTACGTTCCGCTGGTGGAGTCTACCATGCCCATTTCCCCCACGTTGTCACCGAAATCGGATGCGCCAGGCGCGGCGCAAAATAAAAGGTGGCGTGGTCCTCTCGGCATACCACGCCACCCGGGAAGGAGGACTAATTTGGATGTGCTGTCACTAAACTATACGCAGCGCCCACGTGGCCGGTTCGCGCCACGGAGAAAAATCTTTGGTCAGCACCTTGTATCGCCACAAGGCCATTATCTAAAGCCGCTTACGACGTGAGCCCGAGCCTGCCCGGTGGCGGTGCCCCGTGATTGATCATGAACGTCGCCGTGCTATGGAAGAACGGACGGAGCGTCGCGGCCACGTCGGCGGGGATCTGGGCCTCGGCGAGGCTGGCCCCCATCATCTCGATCCACCGGTCGCGGGCGGCGTGGTCGACCTTGAACGGCGCGTGGCGCATCCGCAGGCGGGGGTGGCCGCGCGATTCGCTGTAGGTGTAGGGGCCTCCGAACCGCTGGATCAGGAACAGGCGGAGGCGCTCCTCGGAGCCGGCCATGTCGTCCTTGGGGTACATCGGGCCCAGGAGGTCGTCGGTGACGACGCGCCGGTAGAACGCGGCGACGAGCCGGCGGAAGCCGTCGTCGCCGATGCGGGCGTAGATTTCGGATTCGGGAACAGGGGTGGTCATGCGTTGTCGGTCGTCGGTGCCATATCGCGGGCGCGCCGGCCTGCGCGGGTCAGGACGTACCCGCCCAGCGCGAGTCCGCCCGTGGCGGCCAGGGCGGTGGTCGTCCACGGCCAGAGCCCCTTGTGGAGCACGGCTTGGAACGGGTCCGCCGGGTGATGATACGCCGCGACGGTCGTGCCGTTCGGGTGGGCGGCGATGAACTGCTCGGCCGAGTCGAGCATCGCGAACGACAGCGACACGCGCCCGGACATGGCCCGGTCGGACGTGTAGAGCCGGCCGGCAACTTCGTAGCGGTACTTGAGCCGCACGCCGAACCCGCCGCGCTCCTGGGTGAGCTTATGACCGGTGACGGTCGCGGTGACGGCGGGCCAATCCCAGGATTCGCGGCCGTAGGCGAGGCTGAACCCGCAGAACGCGCCGGGGAATAACGCCAGCCCGATCAGCAGGCACCCGAGCGCGCGGCGGCGCGTGCCGGGCGGCGCGGGCTCGCTGGCGTCGGTGAGTTCGGGGGCAGTCATACCCCCCTGCTATCGGCAAGGGGCGGTCGGAATGCAACAGAGTTACGGGATCGCGCCGATCAGAATGGGTCCCAAAACGAAGAACGGGACGCGCCGCGCGGCGCGTCCCGTTCGATTCGTTCACTTCACTCGAACCTCAGGCAGCCTTCCCCTTGGTGTAGAACGCCGGCAGCGGCTTGCCGAGCTTTTCCCAGTGCTTGATGATCGCCTCGGCCTTGCCGGCGCTGTTCAGGACGTGCAGCTTGCGCTGCACCATCTTGGTGATCGCCTCGCGGGCGGGGCCGAGGTAGTTGCGGGGGTCGAACTCGGCGGCCTTGGTGGCGAAGACCTCGCGGATCTTGGCGGTCATGGCCAGGCGCAGGTCGGTGTCGATGTTGACCTTGCACACGCCGTACTTCTGGACGGCCATGGCGATCTGGTCCTCGGGAACGCCCTTGGCGTTGGGCATGGCGCCGCCGTACTTGTTCACCAGGTCGATGAACTCCTGCGGGACGCTGGACGAGCCGTGCATGACGAGCGGGAGGCCCGGGCAGGTCTTCATGATCTGCTCGATGCGGTCGAACGCGAGCTTGGCCTCGTGCTTGAACTTGAAGGCGCCGTGGCTGGTGCCGATCGCAACGGCGAGCGAGTCGCACTTGGTGGCGTCCCAGAACTTTTTGGCGTCCTGCGGGTCGGTCAGGAACTTCTCGACGTTCTTCTCGTACTCGTGGGCGTCCATGCCGACCACGTCTTCTTCAATGCCGCCGAGCATGCCGAGCTCGGCTTCGACGGTCAGCCCGGCCGCGTGGGCGTGCTTGACGGCCTCGGCGGTGATGGCGACGTTCTTGTCGAAGTCGTAGTGGCTGCCGTCGATCATGACCGACGTGTAGCCGTCCTTGATGCACGTGTCGATCAGCTCGATCGTGTCGCCGTGGTCGCAGTGGACGGCGATCGGGAGGGCGGGGTTCTTCTTGACGCCGGCGTCGATGATGGCCTTGAGGTAGTCGATGTCGGCGTACTTGCGGGCGCCCTTGGAGATCTGGAGGATGCACGGGCTGCTCTCGCGGACGCAGGCCTCGATGATCGACTGGGCGAGCTCCATGTTATTGACGTTGAACGCGCCGATCGCGAATCCGCCGTCGTAGGCGAGGTCGAACATCGGCTTGGTGGTCATCAGGGGCATGGAGCATTCCTTTCGGGGAAAATCGTGGTCGGGTGGTCACGGGCAGCTCGGCCCGGCCCGGCGCGCCCGCCTCAGCCAGAGTACGGGGGCGCGCTGCCGGCGCGCGGGAAAATCGGGCCATGATTGTAAGGGCGTGGGTCGCGTTTGCAATGCGACCCTAGTCGTACCCGCACGCGGCGGGGATGGATTCCCCCACGCGCCGACTCCAGGGGGAGTCGGATTCCCGCGGAGGGCGGGATCGTCGCGCGATGCGACCGGTCGCTCGCACCTGCGGGGCGAATCCGACTCGACAGGAGTGGGCGTGGATCATACCACGGTCGCGGGCGCGCCCGGGACGGCGGGGGTCGCCGGCGTGTCGGACTCCAGGTCCTCCCGTTCCCGCTCGGTCGGCTGGTGGTAGCCGCCTCGGAATACGAAGATCCCGCCGGTCAGGTTCCAGAGGATCTGCACCATGCGGATCGACATGGTGAGGGCGAACGCCTGGGAGACGGTGGCCCCCTGCCGGGCCAACAGGAGGATGGCGAAGTACTCCATCACGCCCGCGCCCTGCGGGCTGATCGGGATCGCGCCGACCAGGACGATGACGGGGACGGCGACGAAGTAGTAGAGCGGGGAGATCGTCAGGCCGAACGCCTTGCTCGCCAGCATCGCCGACAGGACGACCGTGACGTGCACCGGGAGGGTCATCAGGAGCGTGCCGAGCACGAGCAGCGGGCGGCGGGCGTAGATCTCCATCGTCTGGACTGCGCTCTTGACCTGCTTCTGCTTGGGCAGCTTGCCGAGCAGGAACTCGGTGCCGGTGGCGCGCCGCCAGGTCGGGTGGCCGAGCACGAGGAATCCCAGCACGGCCGCGACGAGCACGGCCGTCGAGACCAGGGCGATGCGCCCGCACGCGTGCCCGGCGGGGTCGGCCGGGCCGGCGGTGAGGTACTGGATCGTCGCCATCACCCCGCCCATGAGGACCAGGGCGAGCAGCCCGATGATGCGGTCGACGACGACCGACAGCACGGCCCGCGTGCGGTGGGTCGTATGCTTGGAGACGTAATACGCCTTGAGGATGTCGCCGCCGGTCGAGCCGACCATGAACGAGTTGTAGAACGCCCCGACCATGTTGAGGACGAACGCCCGGGCGAGGGAGATGTGGATGTCCAGGGCGCGCAGGAGCATGTCCCACCGGACGCTGGTGACGACGAACGTGACCGGGAAGATCAGGACGGCGAGGAGGAGGAGCCAGCCGTTGGCCTGGCGGATCATGGTCAGCAGGCCGGTCTCGACGCGCGGGTAGGGGACGCGGACGTGGTAGGGGTCGACGAGTTGGGAGGCGTGGAGCCACTGCCCGATGCTGGCCCGCGGATTGGCCGGGTCGGGGGCGATGACGAACACGCGCTCGAGGCGCGGCTTGTTCAGGTCGCCGCGGAGGTCCAGGCCTACCAGCGGCGCGTCGGTGACGCCCGCGGGCGTTCGGACCTTGACGGATTTGAGGTCGGGCTTGTTGGCGGTGTCGTCCCACTTGACCGGGCCCTGGTCGGTCTGGAAGGTCTGCGGCTCGTTGGCGTTGGCCGGCAGCGGCTGGGTGAGCACGCGGGGGACGAGCTGGTCGCCCTGGATGACCCAGACGCGGTCGTGGAGGTAGATCTGCTGGACGACCAGCCAGATGCCGACGACGGCGATGCCCCAGCGGAGCGTGAACTTGACCCACCCCATGACGCGCTGCCGCCGCTTCGATTTCGGGGCGGCGTCGGCGGGGGTCGGGGCAGGGTCTGGCGGCAATGGCTGGTCGGTCACAGGCGGGGGATTGTGGTGGAACGGGCGGCCCTTGGCAACGACGCCGCGTGCCCCGGAAGGTTATCGGTCGTCGGGCGACCGGGACTTTGATGGTGTCGATCCCGGCGCGGGCTTGGATCGGGAAAGAGAGCCCAGCGACTTGTCGCGGGACGGAGTCCGACGGCATTCGACCTCGCGACATCCGGGCCGTCGCCTTTGGCTCCGGCGTGTGGAAGCGCGTTTACCGATCGATGCGGTGTTTCCCGAACACATTTGCGGTGGACGACGATTCCGTCAGCAGCGATTTAAGCGAGTCGCGCGATGCGCCCGTCGCGGGTGCCTTTGGCGCCGAGACCGCGAGCGGGATTGCTGCCTGCTTCGCCTTGGTCGTAGCTTTCTCGTTCGATTTCGGAGGCGCGGGCGGCGGGAGCACCGACACCTTCTTCCCGTCGACGATCTTCACCGGCCCCCGGCGAAGGAACTTCGGCATCGCCGGGGCGGCTGGCGGCACGACCTTCGGAGGCTGCGGTGTCACCGGCTTGGTCACGACCGGCTTCGACGCCAGTGGCGGCTTACCGACGACCGGCGGCTTGGTCACGACCGGGGGCGTGATCACCGGCGGCTTGGGCGTGATGACGGGCGGCTTGACGACCACCGGGGGCTTGGTCACCACCGGCGGCCTGGGCGTCGTCACGGGCGGCTTGGTCACCACCGGCGGCTTCACAACAATCGGCGGCTTGGGCGTCTCCACCGGTGGCTTGACCACGACCGGCGGCTTCTCTACCAGCGGCGGGGGGACCTCGGGCGTCTCCGGCTTCGGCGGCAACACCACCATCGGCGGCGGCTCGACCCGGCCCGTGGGCGCGGGCGCCGGCGCGTCCGGTCCGGCGCCGTATACCGCGATTTCCCCCGCCGCCGGCGCGACCGGCGCTTCGGGCATCACCGCAGCCGTCACCGGCGCCTGGTTGGCGAAGTAGTACGTCGCGTTCGCGAGCGTCGTGACGGCCGTGTACTTGGTCGTATCCGGCTGGTCGATCCGCTCGAGCAGGCCCCAGTACCCGTACTGAGAGTACTTTCCGGACAGCGTGAAGTTGGTGAACAGGTCCCCGCCGTTGGCCATGAACCGGCCGACCAGGTGGTTGTAGACGTCGGCCATCCGCGGGTCGGTCTGGGCCTGGCGCTTGACCGCCTCGTTCGCCGGGTTCAGGTAGGCGGTCAGGTGCTGCCCGGCCTCGTAGGTGTCGAGTTGCAATTCGTACAGGTCGGCGACGCGCTTGTGCGCCTTCATCCACCCGTCGAGCGTCGTGTCGATCCACGCGTGCATCCAGGGGAAGAGCTGGTCGAGCGTCAGGTCGTCGCCGTTCACGCCGGCCCCCGCCATGTTCCCCTCGACGCCGACGTACAAGCCCATCGCGATGCCGTGCACCTTCGACGCGACGTCGCCGTAGGTCGACCTGACCCACGCCATCGCCGTGTCGACCCAGTAGTCGGCCGCGATCAACGTGCCGAACTCGGGCCGCACCTGGGCGGCGTACCGGTCGGCCTCGAACACCTCGGCGAAGAGGTCGGCGCACCGCACGAGCTGCTTGGCGGCCTTCTGGGCCATCCGGCCGAAGTCGTCCGTGCTGGTCAGGCTGGCGTCGTCGCGCGCGGCCTGCAGCAGGTACTGGCCCTGCAGCGAGCCGAAGTCCCAGATCTCGTTGGAGTATTCAAGGTAGATCTTGAGCGACGGATCGAGCCCGGCCTTGAACAGCAGCGCGAGTTGGCGGACGTAGTCGTCCGTCGCCTCGGCGGGCACGTTGATCCAGACGTCCTTGTGCAGCCGGTTGGCCAAGTCGATGTAGTGCTCGTACGGCACGCCCCCGGCGCCCGTGAACGAGAACCGGTCGGTCGTCGGGCGGTCCGCCCACTCCTTCAGCGGGCTCCAGTTCGTCTGGTTCCAGTCCATGAACCGCAGCGGGCCGTCGAACGGGATCAGGCGGTCGACGAACTGCTTGCGGAACGGCCCGTAGTTGGCCGGGTCGGCGTCCGGGCTGATGATGTGGAGGTCGCGGAACAGGCCCTGGGGCGCGTCGGGGCCGTTCGGGTTGACGTTGCGGACGTACAGGCGGAGGTAGTCGGCCTCGGGATCTTCGGCCGGGTGCGTGATCGTGAGCGTCCCGTGGCTGACGCCGTCCTCGTCGGTGCCGATGAACTCGAACTGGGCGTCCATCCCGGCGAACGCGACGTCCGCCTGCCCGCGCCACGAGACCGCGTACTGGCCGTCGGGGAAGGATTTGGCGAACGTGATCGCGCCGGCGTCCTCGAGCGGGTAGTTCGTCGGGGTCCGCAGGATCGTCGTGTCGACGTTCTGCGGCGTTTCGGCCCTGCCCCACGCGCGGAACTGCGTCGCCAGGTCCACGAACGGCGCGAGCGTCGTCCAGTCGGCCAGGCCGTCCAGGTTCATGCCCACCGTCACGTCGCGTTGGATCGTCGGGAGCGTGGGCGGGCGCGTGACCGGCGAGGTGAGCTGGTCGGTGATCTCGACGTAGCAGAGCTTGGTGTTCGACGCGTACTGCCCGGGCGCGAGCGTCAGCCGGCCGTCGGAGACCGTCACGAACGCGTACTTGTCGGCCCAGAGATGGGTCGCGTCGAGCGTGGCGTTGATGACCGTCTGCCCCTCGGCCGTGACCTTTACGCTGCCGCTCGGATAGGTCGGATCGCCGGCGACGACGTGGACGCGGTACTGGCCGTTGGGCAGGGCGATCTCCCAGGCGGCGTCACTGCCACCCCCCTGCATCATGACGAGCGTGTCGTAGCGGCTGTCGGGCGGGCTGGTCGAATTGCGGCGGCGCGCGAAGGCCGAGACGTCCGTCGACCAACCATAGGTCAGGTCGCCCTGCGCCGCGAATGCGAGCCCCGAATCGACCGCGTAACCGCTGGGCACGGTGACGGCACTACCGGCGACCTCGGCGGGCTGGAAGTTGACTTTGAGGGAAACCGTGAGCAGCCGGCGCGCTTCGCACGCCTCCATGGCGGCGAGGGGTGGGCGCACCGTGGGCGCGGCTAAACTCGGACGAGGACGCACGGACATGAACTCCCTTCCGCGGAGGTTTGCCGGGGACGCCCGGGGGCTCGGTTTCTGCGGGCAATCCGCAAGGACCGATAATCGCCGGGCGGCGGCAGAATCCTGCCAGAAAGGACCATCAAGGGCAAGGGGGGAGCCACGGACGACGGCGTGAGGGATACGCGGCTTGGGCGGGGTCAGTTCTCGTCCATGCGCCACTCGTCGCCGACCTTTGACATGGCCACAGAGTTCTTGAACTCCGTGCCGTTGGGCCGGCGGTAGGTGACGCGGACCTTGGCGCGCTTCTGGCCGTCGGGATCGTCGGCGAGGTTGTCGGCGCCGTCGATCGACAAAGCCGTGTACGAGGCCCACAACTTCTGCCACTGCGCAAACCCCTCGCCCAGTCGCTCCACCCGTTTCGGGGCGACGGTCCGCTTGACGGCGTCGGCGTCGCCGGACTTGAGCGCATCGAAGAAGGCCCGGGCGGCCTTCTCGGGGGTCGACAGGTCGGGCTTGTCGGCCGCGAGCGCCGGAGTCGCCAGGATAAGGAACGCCGCGATCAGCGAGACCTTGGTCATGCCGATCACGTTACCGCGCGCGCTTGCGGGAGCAAGCCGCCGTCATTTCACCGGCGGGTCGATCTCGGGCTTGCGGTCGGTCGGGAACGGGTCCTTGGGCGTCCGCGGCGGGTTGAGGTCCGGGTCGGTCGAGCGGACGACCAGCGGGCCGGCGTCGTCAGTTTCGTCGGAGACGATCTCGGCGTCGGTCAGCGGCTCGCGCGGGACTTCGCCGGGGTGGTGGAGGCGGCCATGGTCGTCGGGCTGGTCGTAACGGACGCCGGGGTCGTCGGGCCTCTGCCGGCGCGTGGCCTCCTGGTCCTGTGCGCCCGTCGGGCTGGTCGAAGCGTCGGCGGTCGACTCGTGGACTTCGGACTTCTGGGGGTCGGTCATGGCGGGGCCTCCGTGGTGAGGACCAGCTTAGAACGGCACCGGCGGTTGCGCGAACGGGGATTGTCCGTCGATCGCCTCGCGCACCGTCATCCTGATCGCAGCGAAGGATCTAGCCTCGACGACAAGGGCCCGCTCGACGTTGGTCGTTCGCGCCCGAGCGCGCGTCGCCAAAGTCGAACGGGCCCTGACGTTCCGGGCTAGATCCTTCGGAGTACCTCAGGATGACGGTGAGGGACGGTTCAGGGGAATTGCCTGACGTGTCTCAGGCCTCCCGGTCCACCGCGGCCGCGATCCGGCGCATCGCCTTCATCATCTCCGCGAACTGCCCGCACGTGACGGACTGGGCCCCGTCCGTCAGCGCGTGCTCGGGGTCGTTGTGGACCTCGATGATCAGCGCGTCCGCGCCCGCGGCGACGGCGGCCCGGCACATGCTGTCGACGAGGTAACTCTTGCCCGTGCCCTGCGACGGGTCGATGACGACCGGCAGGTGGCTGACGCGGTGGAGCTCGGGGACGGCCGCCAGCGCGAGCGTGTTGCGGACGTACTCCTCGTACGTGCGGATGCCGCGCTCGCAGAGCATGACGTTGTGGTTGCCGCGGCTCATGATGTACTCGGCTGCCAGCAGAAACTCGTCCAAGGTAGCGCTCAGGCCGCGCTTGAGCAGGACCGGCTTGGGCTGCTCGCCGACCGCGTTGAGCAGGTTGAAGTTCTGCATGTTCCGTGCGCCGACCTGCAGGACGTCGGCGTACTTGGCGACGAGCTGCACCTGGTCGACGGCCATCACTTCCGTGACGACGGCCAGGCCGGTTTCCTGGCGCGCCTTGGCCAGGATCTCCAGGCCCTTCTCGCCCAGGCCCTGGAAGGCGTAAGGAGACGTGCGGGGCTTGAACGCGCCGCCGCGGAGGCCCGTGGCGCCGGCTTCCTTCACGGCGTGGGCGATCTCGAGCAGTTGTTTCTCGGATTCGACGCTACACGGCCCGGCAATGACCTGCACCTTCGTCCCGCCGACGCGGGCGGTGTCCGGGAGCATCAGCGGGACGAGCGACCGCTCCTTCTTGACCTCCTTCGAGGCCATCTTGTACGGGGCGAGGATCGGCACGACCTTGTCGACGCCTTCGACGGTTTCGAGGGCGGTGCGGTCCTTGAACCGGTCATTGCCGATCACGGCGACCACGGTCCGCTCGGTCCCGACGATCACGTGTTCCTTGAGTCCCATCTCTTGTACCAGTTTGATGACGTGGGCGATCTGCGCCTGCGTCGAGCCTTGCTTCATGACGACGATCATTGACGGCCTCCGGGGGTGCTTGGGGTGAGACGGGTAAATCGCCAGTACACGGGTGCTCTCCAATCGGAATGTGCCGCAAAGACGCAAAGAGCGCAAAGAAGTCAGTCTGATTGCATTGCCCTTTGCGCTC
>DATHXE010000210.1:0-3228 GCA_035459845.1 Tepidisphaeraceae bacterium
ACTAACTGCACCCTCTTGAACTCCGCGCCCGGATCGTGTACCCTCCCTCCCCCCTCAGTCCGAGGGGGTTCTGCTTTTGGTCCGCATACTCGTCAGGAAGCCCAGCCAATGGCCTACAAGTACAAGCCCAACAAGGCGATGAAGAAGCGGTTCCGGGTCTCCGGGACCGGCAAGGTGAAGCACAACCACTGCTACACGTCGCACTTGCGCTCCAGCCGGTCGTCCAAGCGGATCCGCAAGCTGCGCCGCGCGTCGGTGCTCTTCGAGGGGCACGCCAAGAACATGCGCGAGTTCATGGGCCTCAAGGGCGTCCGCCCGAACCAGACCGCGGCCCGCCGCGAGCTGGACGCCAAGCGCCAGGCCGAAGCGGCGCCCGCTGCCGCTTGAATGCGACATGCTCACCATAGGTGAGCAAGCCGCTTAACAAACCAACATTGCCCGCGCCGGTCGGCGCGGGACGCACACAAGCACCGATGCGGTGCAGCCAAGCCCTCCCGGGGTTTTCAATCCCGGGGAACCGTGCCTCTGGCTTTTGACGAAAGGATCGAGTCATGCCCCGTACGAAAGGCGGCGTCACCCACGCCCGCAAGCGCAAACGCGTCCTGAAGCGCGCCTCCGGCTTCACCGGCACGCCGGGTTCGAACTACCGGATCGCCCTCGAGTTCACGCTCAAGGCCGACAAGTACGCGTATCGTGATCGTCGCCAGAAGAAGCGCCACTTCCGGTCGCTCTGGGTCACCCGCCTGAACGCGGCACTCAAGGAGCGCGGCGTGCAGTACAGCCGGTTCATCCCCGCCGCCATCGCCGCCGGGATCACCCTTAACCGCAAGATGCTCAGCGAGCTGGCCGTGAGCGACCCCAAGGCGTTCGACGCCATCGTCGCCCTGGTCAAGCCGCACATCACCGGCCCCGCGAAGAAGGCGCTCGCGACCGCGTAAAGCGCACCGTCATTGAAACCAAGTGAACGGGACGATCCGTACAGGATCGTCCCGTTCTGCTTTTTCAGGGAACCCACGGAACAAGTTCCGTGGGCCTTCGCATACGACTTCACGATTTTTCGCTTGCGTGCTCAGACGCACCGTCTTAGGATGCCCGCGTCAGGTCAGACGTCACGTCTTGTCATTTCACCGAGCGCACCCGTCATGGCGCGAACGCCGCAGGAAGTTACCGAAGCCGAGCTCGCCGTGCTCCAGGTGTTGTGGGAGCAGGGGGCCGGCGGGTGCACGATCCGCCAGATCACCGATCGGCTCTACCCCGAGGGCACCGTCTCGTGCTACGCGACGGTGCAGAAGCTGCTCGAGCGGCTCGAGGCCAAGGGGTGCGTGGCGCGGGATCGGTCGGGGCCCGTGCACGCGTTCGCCGCCGCGGTCTGCCGCGAGGAACTGATCGGCCGGCGGTTACGGACCGTCGCCGAACAGCTCTGCGGCGGGTCGATGACGCCGCTGCTCACGCACCTGGTGCGGGCCGAGGGCATGTCGGCCGAGGAACGCGCCGAGTTGCGGGATTTGATCGACCAGCTCGACAACGAAAGCCCGCGCCGGAAGTCCAAGAAGTAACCGCACCTGATTCCGCGCCGATGTTCCACGTGGAACATCTCCCTAACTCGAGGCCGGGAATGGACTGGATCTTCGCCACGCTGCTCAGCAACGCCGTGCTCGCCGCGATCCCCGCGGGCGCGGCCGTCGTCGTCTGGCGCTGCTGGGGCAAGCCGGCGCTGGTCCACGCGCTGTGGCTGCTCGCGCTGGTCAAGCTGGTCACGCCGCCGGTGTTCGAGGTGCGGATCCCGGTGCTGGCACCGGGGGTGCAATCCGCGCCAGCGCTGATCACTTCCACGCCGGGGCACAGTGCACGGGCTTTGCCCGAAGCGCCGCCCCGGATCCATTGGGAAGCCGAGCCGACCTTGTATCCCGAAACCGCGCCAGGGCAGACAAGAATGTCTGCCCCACTGATCGAAGCAAGGTCGACCCCGATCCCCTGGGTCACGATTGCGCTGACGACATGGCTCGCCGGCGCATTCGTCGTCGCCGCTATCGCCATCTGCGCGATCGTCCGGTTCAATCGCGCCCTCCGAATCGCCCGGTCGGCCGACCGCGCCACGCTCGCTCGCGCGCGGCGCATCGCGACCGACCTGGGCCTCCGGCGCTGCCCTGACGTGCGATTCCTGAACGGCGCGGTCAGCCCGATGCTCTGGGCGTGGGTCGGCCGCGCCCGGCTCTACCTGCCGGTCGACCTGTGGGCCCGCCTCGACGACGCCCAGCGGGATGCGCTCCTCGCCCATGAATTGGCGCACTTCGCCCGGCGCGACCACTGGGTGCGGTACCTCGAACTGGTCGCGGGCGTCCTCTACTGGTGGCACCCGCTCGTGTGGGTCGGGCGGCGGCAACTGCGCGAGGCCGAGGAGCAGTGCTGCGACGCGTGGGTCGTCCAGGCGCTGCCCGGCGGGGCCGGCCGGCGCGCGTACGCGACGGCCCTGGTGGACGCGGTCGATTACCTCGCCAGCGCCGGTGCGCCGGCCGGGCGGCAGATGAGTTTGGCGAGCGGCGCGGTCAGCGTGTCGGCGAAGGAACTGAAGCGGAGACTGGTCATGATCATGAAGGCGACGCAGGCGCGGCGGTTGACTCTCCTGGGGCGGATCGGCGTGGTCGCGGCCGGGCTGGCCGTCCTCCCGATGGTCCCCAAGCTCGCGACGGCCGACGAGCCGGGCGGGCGCGGGACGACGGTAGACGGCAAGCGCGAGAAGACGCTGAACGGCAGCGTGATGGGCGTCGACGGGTCGACGATCGTCCTGTCCGTCGGCGAGGCCGGGCGCGAGATCCGCGTCCCGACCGACGGCGGCACCACCCTGACGATCGACGGCGAGCCGGCGAAGACGTCCGACCTCAAGAACGGCATGTTCGTCGCCGCCCGGCAGGTCGACGGCCTGACGACGCGCGTCGAGGCCCGCGCCGGCCGGGGCATGCCCCGGTTCGCCGGCGCCGACGGCGAGCGCAAGGTCGAAGGCGCCCGCGACGGGGAGCGGCGCCCGGAAGGGGCGCGCGACGGCGAACGCAAAGTCGACGGCCCGCGCGACGGCGAGCGCCGCGCCGAAGGACCGCGTGACGGCGATCGTCCGAAAGAAGGGCCGCGCGATGGCGAACGCCGCGCCGACGCCCCCCGAGACGGCGAGCGGCCCAAGGAAGGTGCTCGCGATGGCGAGCGTCGCGCCGACGCGCCCCGAGACGGCGAGCG
>DATHXE010000211.1:0-2960 GCA_035459845.1 Tepidisphaeraceae bacterium
ATGCGCTCGCGCATCAAGACCGGACCCGGCTCACGTCTGCCGCCCGCACTCGGGGCAGCGATCATGGCCGGCCCGCAGGTCGTACCCGCACGCGACGCAAAGACCCGCCCGGCGCCGCGCCGCGGCGCAGGCGCGCGCGACGCGCGGCCACCAGACGAGCGGCCACACTGCCCCGGCGGCGCACGGCGCCCATAACGGCACCAGCACGAGCGTGGATCGCGTCTGGCCCGCCTCCTGCCGGCCGACCAGGAACCCGAGCGCGCCCGTCGCGCCGTTATCGCGAGCAAGGCCGGCATACAGGTCGGGCGCCGGTCGCCACTCCATATACTTCCACCCGCCGTCGTGTTCCCACATCCAGTCGCCGGGTTCGTGGTCGCCCCACCAGACGGACATCTCGCCGCGCGAGATCGTCCACCCGCACTGCTTCTCGTAGCCGTACCACGCCCAGCGCCGGCCGACCGTGCGCGTCGCGGCCCAGCCGACCATTGCGGCGATCAAGACGAGAATGCAGACGACGGCGAAGGTGTGACCGGCCCAGCGGAGCATGTGGGTTCTGACGCCGGAGACGGGTTTGGGTTTCGCGGTGTGTCAGACGTCGGCCGGGAATCCCGTGTTCCGGGACACCCGTCGAACGCGATATGGTAGTCCGGCGGTGCGTCGGCGCTCGTGCGCGTCGAGTTGCTCGATCGTTCCCAACGGTCTGCGTGAATTACGCAAACGCGCTCCCCTGCGGGCGGCGCTGACGCTTGCCCTTCGGGTCGCGGCTAAACGTGCGTGTTCACAGCTGACAACTGATCATGACGACCGACCTTCTTCAACTCGACGGCTCCTTCGGCGAAGGCGGCGGGCAGATCCTGCGCACGTCGCTGGCGCTCTCGTGCATCACCGGCCGGCCGTTCCGGATCTACAACATCCGTGCGAACCGGCCCAAGCCGGGCCTGCGGCGGCAGCACCTGACGGCGGTCCTGGCCGCGGCGAAGATCTCGGGTGCGGGCGTGACGGGGGCGGCGGTCGAGTCGACGGAGCTGACGTTTCACCCCGGGCCGGTCCGGCCCGGCGAGTACGAGTTCGACGTCGGGTCGGCCGGATCGACCATGCTCGTGCTGCAGACCGTTCTGCCCCCGCTGATGATCGCAGGCCGGCCGTCCGTCGTGCACCTGCGGGGCGGCACGCACAACACCGGCGCGCCGCCGTTCGACTTTCTCGCCCAGACGTTCCTGCCACAGTTGGCGAAGATCGGGCCGAAGGTGGAGCTGACGCTCGACCGGGCCGGGTTCGTGCCGGCGGGCGGGGGGCGGGCGGTCGCGCGGATCATCCCGGCGACGCACCTGACTGCCCTCGCGCTGCACGACCGCGGACGGGAGATCGGGCGGCGGGCGACGGCGACGGTCGCGTGGCTCGACCCCGAGATCGCGCGGCGCGAGGTCGACACGGCCGTGAGGGCGATGGGGTGGCCGAAGGAGGCCGGGCGGGTCTTCGAACTGCCGGCGGAGCAGGGGCCGGGGAACGTGCTCAGTTTGGCGGTGCAGTGCGAGCACGTGACGGAGGTGGTGACGGGATTCGGGCAGCGGGGCGTGCGCGCCGAGCAGGTGGCGCGGGACGCGGCGCGCGAGCTGCGCGCGTACCTGGCGCACGCGGCGCCGGTAGGGGAGCATTTGGCGGACCAGCTACTCTTGCCGATGGCGCTGGCGCGCGCGGGGTCGTTCACGACAGGGCCGTTGTCGCTGCACGCGACGACGAACGTGGAGACGATCGGGCGGTTCTTGCCGGGGGTGAGGTTTGCGGTGGAGGACCGGGGCGGCGACACGTTTCGGGTGACGGTGAACGCGCCCGCAGGCGTCCCACCATCCTGAGCGCAGCGACGGACCTGGCCAGCGAGAACAGGCCCGTTCGACGTTGGTGGGCCGCGCCGTGACGCGAACTGTCGGGCCCGACCGGTCGGGGCCAGATCCTTCGGAGTACCTCAGGATGACAACGGGGACGCACCCTCGCGCTCACACCACTTTGATCACCACCAGCGTCACGTCGTCGCGCTGGTGGCCGCCGGCGCGGAAGGCGTCGAGATCGGCGCGGATGGCGAGGGCGATGTCTTGCGCGGAGCGCTTCGCGTTCGCCCGGCAGACCGCGCGGGGGCGGTCCTTGCCGTAGAAGTCGCCGCCGGGCTCGGTCGTGTCCCAGATGCCGTCGGTGCCGAGGAGGATGACGTGCCCGGGGCGGAGCGGGCGCTCGTAGTCCTGCTGGCCGAACGGCGCGGCCTCGTCGATGCCGAGGGGGATGCCGTCGTACCCGGCCTCGTCGAACGCGTCGACGTGCGGGTCGTAGAGGATGGCCGGGTCGTGGCCGGCGTTGGTCCACTCGGCCGAACGCCGGTCGGGCGAGATGGCCCAGAGGAGCATGGTGACGAACCCGCGCCCGCCCATGTCGGGGACGAGCTGGGCGTTGACGTCGGACAGCATCTGGCCCAAGTCGCGCTCGTCGCGCGCCCGGCTGCGCAGCGTGGCGCGGGCGGCGGCCATGGTGAGGGCGGAGGCGATCCCGTGGCCCATGACGTCGCCGACGGCGAAGATGACGCGCCCCCCGGGGTCGTCGGCGTCGGGGATGAGGTAGTCAAAGTAGTCGCCGCCGGTCTCGTCGCAGTAGACGGAGAAGCCGAACACGTCAAGCCCCGGGAGGGCCGGCGGGCGGTCGGGGAGGAGCTTCTGTTGCACCTGGGTGGCCATGGCCAGGTTGGCGCGGAGGCGGGCGCGGTCGCGGAGGTCGGCGGTCATGGAGTTGAGGGCGTCGGACAGCTCGCGGAACTCGCGAGCGCCGCCGAGGTCGGCGCGGACGCCCAAGTCGCCGCCCCCGATCCGCCGGACGGCGCGCGTGAGCGCGACGACCGGCCCGGAGACGCGCCGGGCGAGGACCACGGCGACGCCCATCGCGACCAGCACGGCCGCGAGCGACGCGGCGAGCGAGAG
>DATHXE010000212.1:0-3758 GCA_035459845.1 Tepidisphaeraceae bacterium
CAGCCCGCGCTCCAGCGCGTCCGCCAGCGCCGCCGCCTCGCCGCGCGACAGCCCCAGCGACAGGTCCGCCGGTTCCTCCCACCCGAACGTGCGCGCCAGCACCAGCACGTTCTCCCAGTGAAACCCGGTGACGTCGAACGACTCGCCGTTCGGATGAGTGAGTTCGACCAGCATCGGGAAGATAATAGCCCGACCCGGCGCCTGAGCCGCGGAGTGGCGGCAAAAAGTAGCCCAGGACGCGAGCCCTGGGTTTGTACAGGGGGACGAAAATTCCTGCCGCGCGAGACACCAGCCCCGAAGGGGCGGCAGAACGTTCGTTGATCACGCGACGACGCCTCACGCACCAACGCCCGATCCGCGCCGTGCCGCTCCGGCGCCCGCCAACGTCTGTCCTCGCGCAGTCCCTATTCCCCGCCCGGCAGAATCCGGTTCACCACGCTCTTCACCGCCTGCGCCACCACGCCCCCCGCCTCCGGATCCCGCTTCAGAATCGCGCTCGCGAAGTTCTTCGCCTGTTTCAGTGAAATGTGCGGCGGCATCGGCGGCACCGCCGGGTCCGTCACCACGTCCAAAATCACCGGCCGGTCCGCCGCCAGCGCCTGCGCCCACGCCGGCCCGACCTGCTCCGGATTCTCGACCCGAATCCCCGTCAGTCCCAACTGGTCCGCGTACCGCGCGTACGAAAACTCCGGCAGTTCCTGGCTCGCGTTGAACTTCACGTCCCCGGTCATGATCCGTTGCTCCCACGTGACCATGTTCAAATCGCGGTTGTTCAGCACGAGGCAGATCAATCGCGGGTCCGCCCATTCGGTGTAATACTTGGCCGCCGTGATCATGACGTTCAGCCCGTTCATCTGCATCGCCCCGTCACCGACCAGCGCGACCGCGACGCGCCCCGGGTGGCAGAACTTGGCCGCCAGCGCGTACGGGAGCGCGTTCCCCATCGACGCCAGGTTCCCGCTCCCCGTCGCCATCATCCCGCGACGTACCCGAACGTGCCGCGCGTACCAGAACGCCGCGGTCCCCGAATCCGCCGCCAAAATCGCGTCGTCCGGAAGTCGGGTGGACAACTCGGCGAACACCTTCGCCGGGTGAATCGGGTCCGCGGTCGTATTCGCCTCCGCGTCACACGTCGCCCACCACTCGGTCACCTGCTCGATCAACTTGTTCTGCCACGCCTGGTCGCGCTTGCGCTCGATCAACGGGATCAGCGCCGCCAGCGTCTCCTTCGCGTCCCCCTTCAGGTTCACCGTCATCGGGTACCGCAGCGACAGCATCCGCCCGTCCAAGTCGATCTGCACGGCCTTCGCCTGTCCCTCCGGCGGCAAAAACTCGCTGTACGGGAACGACGACCCCACCATCAGCAGCGCGTCCGCGTTCTGCATCATCTCCCACGTCGGCTTGGTGCCCAGCAGCCCGATCGTCCCCGTGCAGTACGGCACGTCGTCCGGCAACACCGCCTTGCCGAGCCACGCCTTCGCCACGCCCGCCCCGAGCAACTCCGCGATGCGCATTACCTCGTCCGCCGAGTTCAGCGCCCCCGCCCCCACGAGCATCGCGACCCGCTCGGCCTCGTTGAGCACTTTCGCCGCCGCCTCCAAATCCGCGCGCTTCGGGACCACGTGCGGCACCGAATACCCCACCCCCGAGTGAATCGTGTCGTGCGCCCGCGGCGGCACCGGCACCGCCGGCTCCTCCTGAACGTCCTTCGGCATGATCACGCACGTCACCGCCCGCTGGTCCAGCGCGATCCGCACCGCCCGGTCGATCGCGTGCCGCGCCGCCGCCGGGTGGCTCACCGTCGTCACGAACTCGCTCGCCACGTCCTTGAACAGCGCATGAAGATCCACCTCCTGCTGGTACGCCCCGCCGATCGCCGTCGTCGCCGACTGCCCGACGATCGCGACGACCGGCTGGTGGTCCATTTTCGCGTCGTACAACCCGTTCAGCAGGTGGATCGCCCCCGGCCCGCTCGTCGCCAGGCACACGCCCACCACGCCCGTGAACTTCGCGTGCGCGCACGCCATGAACGCCGCGAGTTCCTCGTGCCGCGCCTGAATGAACCGCGGTCCCTCGCCATCCCCCTGCTCATCCGGCGCGACCTTCCGCAGCGCCGCCATCAGCCCGTTGATCCCGTC
The DNA here is from genome assembly GCA_035459845.1 of Tepidisphaeraceae bacterium. Classification (GTDB taxonomy): domain Bacteria; phylum Planctomycetota; class Phycisphaerae; order Tepidisphaerales; family Tepidisphaeraceae; genus DASPKW01. The sequence goes on from DATHXE010000212.1 coordinate 2,139, forward strand.
CCCCGGGTACCCGTAGATCCGCCGAACGCCCCACTCCCGCAAGCGCGCGATGACGAAGTCAGCCGTAGTCTGGGCCATGCCCCGAGCGCCGCAAATCAAGTGCCGCGCGAAGCCCCGTGGCATGGGTACCGCCGTGAGGCCTTACCCGTGGTCAGCGCCGACTCGCGTTCGACGCGCTCGCCTTCGGGCGGCGCTGTCGCTTGCCCTCCGGGTCGCGGCTAAACGGGGGCGGACATGACGTCAGTTTTTCGGCGCCCCGTCACGATCAAATACCCCGCCCCCGCGATCGCCGCGATCACCGACGCCGCCAGCACCGCCAGCTTCGCCCCGTCCAGCATCCGGCCTTCCTTGAACGCCAACTCGGCGATGAAGATCGACACCGTGAACCCGATCCCCGCCAGGATCGACGCCCCGGCGATATGCTGCCACGTCACGCCCTCGGGCCGATCGCTGATCCGCATCTTGATCGCCACCCATGTCGCCCCGAACACGCCCACCAGCTTGCCGAGCGTCAGCGCGACCACGATCCCCCACGCCGCCGGGCTCGACGTGACTGCCGCCAGCGCCTCGCCGGTCAGCGGCACGCCCGTGTTCGCCAGCGCGAACACCGGCAATACGATGAACGACACCCACGGCCGCAGCAGCCGCTCGAACCGCTCGCCCGGCCGCTCGGTCCCGCGCGTCAGCTCTTCCAGCGCCCCGAGCATCGTCTCGGCCCGGTCGTGCTCGCCCCGGTCGTGCGCTTGCCGCACCTTCGCGAGCAAATCGGTCGCCCGGGCGAGGTAGGCGTCCGCGTCGATGTACGGCCGCACCGGCGCGAGCAGGCCGAGCACGACGCCAGAGATCGTCGCGTGCACGCCGCTGCGATACGTGCAGTACCAGAGCGCGACGCCCAGTAGCGCGAACACCGGCGTCGTGCTCACGCGGGCCGCGCGCAGGCAGTAGATCGTCGCCGCCAGCGCCCCGGCCGCCGTCAGCCACGCGGTCGAGAGGTGCTCGGTATAGGCCACCGCGATGATCAGCACACCGCCCACGTCGTCGGCCGTCGCGAACGCGAGCAGGAAGATCTTCAGCTTCCGCGGGGCCCGGTCACCCAGCAGCGCCAGCACGCCCATGGCGAACGCGATGTCCGTCGCCACCGGCACGCCCCACCCGCGCCCCGCGCCCGGCCGGTGGTCCGCCGCCGCGAACGCCAGGAACATCCCCGCCGGCACGACCATCCCGCCCAGCGCCGCGATCACCGGCAGCCCCGCCTTCCGCACCGACGACAGATTCCCGACCACCAGTTCCCGCTTGATCTCCAATCCGACCAGCAAGAAGAACAGCGTCATCAGGGCATCGTTCACCCAGTGGTGCAGGGTCATCGAGACGAACGCCACCGTCACCTTCGTGTGCCAGAAGTGGTCGTACGACTCCCGCCCCGCGCCGCCCGCATTGGCCCAGACAATCCCGCCGATCGCCCCAAAAATCAGCATGATCCCCGCGGCCTGCTCCGCGTAGATGTACCCGAGCACGGGTTGGGTGACTCGGCCGAGCGGCAGCCCGCGCATCCGCTCGATTCGAACCGTCGACCGACCCTCCAGCCGAGAAGGAATTCCGCCGTGAGACATGGCCCGGATG
>DATHXE010000213.1:0-1826 GCA_035459845.1 Tepidisphaeraceae bacterium
CGAGGACCTGGAGGTCTGCAAGCAGGAGTGCGAGGGGCTGGAAGACTTGGTGCTCGAGAACGCCGACGACCTGCACAAGCGGGTCGTGGCGATCCGGAAGATCTACAACAAGTACGAGGACGCCAAGCGCAAGCTGAGCGGGGGTAACCTGCGACTGGTCGTGTCGATCGCCAAGAAGTACCGCAACCGTGGACTGAGCTTCCTGGACATCATCCAGGAAGGGAACACGGGCCTGATGCGCGCGGTCGACAAGTACGAGTACCGCCGCGGGTACAAGTTCAGCACGTACGCGACGTGGTGGATCCGCCAGGCGATCACGCGGGCCATTGCCGATCACGCCCGGACGATCCGCATCCCCGTGCACATGATCGAGACGATGAGCAAGCTGCGAAACATCAGCAAGCAGCTCATCCAGGAGCTCGGGCGGGAGCCGACGATCGAGGAGATCGCCAAGCGGGCGAAGATGACGGTGAGCGAGACCCGGCGGGTGCTCAAGATCAGCCGCCACCCGATCTCGCTGGACCGGCCGGTGGGCGAGTCCGAGGACAGCTACTTCGGCGACTTCATCGAGGACGAGAAGGCGGAGAACCCGGTCGAGAGCGCGACGCAGGAGATGCTCAAGGACAAGATCGAGCAGGTCCTGAAGACGCTGACGTACCGCGAGCGCGAGATCATCAAGCTGCGGTACGGGATCGGCGACGGGTACACGTACACGCTGGAGGAAGTGGGCCGGATCTTCAAGGTGACCCGCGAGCGCGTGCGGCAGGTGGAGGCCAAGGCGATCCGCAAGCTGCAGCACCCGGTGCGGGCGCGGAAGCTGGAAGGGTTTCTGCCGGGTGGCGTGACGAAGTAGGGGTTGCTTTGTTTGCAATAAGAGACGGGACGGCGCCATGCGCCGTCCCGTTTTCGTTTGGGATTGTGTCGCCGCCTATTTCGCCTTGAGTTGCCGCAGCAATTCCCGCGCGTTGCGGATGGCGTTGCCCTCGCGGTCGTTGTTGAAGTAGGCCCAGACGGTCCTGGGGTTGGCGGCGCGGATCTTTTGGGTCCACTCGGCGAGTTCGGCCTTCGAGTAGTCGTGGCGGTACCACTGGGTGGTGCCGTGGAAGCGGACGTAGACGTCGTCGGCGGTCTTGACCAGGTCTGAGGGGAGGCGGGGGCCGCTGGTGGAGCAGAAGATCGTGTTCGTGTCGCGGAAGGCGCGGAAGACCTTTTCGTCCCACCAGGACTTGTGGCGGAACTCGACGACGTTCCGGCGGCGGGGGTCGAGTTGCTTCAAGATGCGCGCGAGGAGCGGGGCCGAGTAGCGGACGGAGGGCGGGAGTTGGAAGAGGAAGCAGCCCATGCGCGGGCCGAGGAGGTCGGCGATGTGACCGAAGGCGCGGACGTCGTCGGCGGTGCGGGCGAAGCGCTTGGTGTGGGTGATCAGCTCGTTGACCTTGACCGTATAGGTGAAGCGGCGGCGGCCGGCCTGGCGGATCCAGGTGGCGACGGTGGCGGGCGTGGGCCAGAGGTAGAACGGGGCGTTCAGCTCGACGGTGCGGAAGTTCGCGGCGTAGTGGTCGAACCACTTCGAGCCGGGGAGGTCGGCGGGGTAGAAGTCGCCCTTCCAGTGCCAGTAGTACCAGCCGGAGCATCCGACCTGGAGGTTCGAGGGCGGGGGCGGAGCGGACGTTGGTGTGTGAGTCAGTTCGTAGGCGGCGCGGAGGGCGTGCGTCTGCTTGGCGCGGACGACGTTGAGGGCGCGTTGTTTTTCGCGGCGTTCTTCGCGGCGCTGGCGCCAGGCGAGGCGGGCTTCGGGGGAGAGGGGCATGGAGGCGATTGTGCGG
>DATHXE010000214.1:0-3140 GCA_035459845.1 Tepidisphaeraceae bacterium
CGCAGAGCATCACGTTGTGGGGCTTCAGGTCCCGGTGCACCACGCCGGCGTCGTGCGCGGCCTCCAGAGCCGCCGCCACCGCCGCGCACACCCGCAGCGACTCGTCGATCGCCAGCCGCCCCTTTCCGATCCGGTCCGCCAGCGTCCGCCCGTCGATGAACTCCATCACCAGGTACGACGCCGGCGGGTCGCCGTGCTCCTCCAGGTCGTACACGGTCGCGATGTTCGGGTGCGACAGCGACGCCAGGATCCGCGCCTCGCGCAGGAACCGCGCCACCCGCGCCGGATCGTCCGCCATAGACGCCGGCAGCGCCTTGACCGCCACCGCGCGCCCGAGCCGCGAGTCCGTCGCCCGGTACACCACACCCATCCCCCCTTGCCCGAGAATCTCCGCGATCTCGTACCCCCCGACGCGCTCGCCGAGCAGCGCCCACGCCGGTGTCCCCGCCTTCGCCCGGATTGCCGGGCCGTCCCCGCCGCGCGTCCCCGCCCGCCCCAGCGACGTCCCCGGCGCGATCCGCGTCAGCCGGTCGATCCCCTCGCCCCCGGCCGCGTGCCGGAGCATCGCCAGCACTTCGTCGCGCACCACCGCATCGTCCTGACACGCCTCGCCGACAAAGTGATCGCGGTTCGACGCGTCCACCCCCGAGGCCTCGAAATAGAGCGCCTCGACCCGCGCGAACTGTTCCGGACTCAACCGCGACATGCGTGTCCCTTCGTACGCGTCCCCTGATTCCACCCGCGGGTTCCGGCCCAGCAATCCATCAGAAAACGAAATGACGAAAAACGTAAAGCCGTCGAACGTCCCATCACTCTTTACGTCTTTTCGCCTTTTCGTTTTCTCTGCTCCCCATCCCCCCACCTCACCATCACACTACCTCCTACGCCATCCCAGCCAACTCCTTCGCCAGCCACGCCTTGGAGAACACCCAGTCGCGCTCGACGGTCGCCACGCCAATGCCCAGCGCCTCGGCCGTCTCCGCGACCGTGAACCCCCACAGCACGCGGTACCGCACGACGTCCGCCTTCCGCGCGTCAAGCGCGGCCAGGCGCTCGAGCGCGTCGTTGAGGGCCTCGGCGTCCACGTCGTCGCTCGCCTGCCGCGCCGGCTGATCGAGCTCCGGCGACAGCGTCACCTTCAACGCCCCGCCCCCGCGCTTCTGGGCCTTGCGCTCGCGGTGGTAGTCGACCAGCACGCGCATCATGAGCCGGCTGGCGATCGCGAAGAAATGCCCCGCCCCGTCGAACTGCTGCCGCTGCCGAAGCAGTTTCATGAGCGTGTCGTCCGCCAGCATCGTCGGCTGGATCGTCACCCCGCCGAGCCCCGGCCCGAAGTCCTTCACCAGGTGCCGGCGGGCCATCGCCCGCAGGTGTTCGTGCACCGCCTCGGCGAGCCGGTCCGACGCCCCGGCCTCCCCGCGGTTGGCCGCGTGCACGAGTTGATCGATCACGGTATCGCTGGCTTTGTCCGGCATCGGCGATTGAGTATACCAGCGCTCGACGCCTACAAAGGGTCAGTAGCGCCGTCCGGCACGAGGGTGGGTTGTTCGCGGGTTTTCATCAGCCGCTGGCGCATGGCCTCGCCCATGACCATGCACGCCGCGTGGGACATTGAGAGCGACGCACCGCCCGCGGCGGTCGGGATCGTGATGAACCGGTCGCAGATTTCGCGCACGGCCCCGGACAGCCCGCGCTTCTCGCCGCCGATCGCCAACACGCTCGGGCCCGTCATGTCCACGTCGAAGACCGTTCGCTTGGCGCCGGCAATGCACCCGTACAGCTTGCACCCCAGCCTCTGCACCTTCACGAGGGGATCGGTCGAATCGATCTGCACGAGCGGGAGCCGCTCGTACGCGCCGCTGGACGGGCGGGCGATCTCCGTCGCGTCCAAGTCCCACACGTGCTTCTTGATGAGCACCGCGTGCGCCCCCAGCGCCTCGGCCGACCGCAGGGTGAAGCCGAGATTGCGCGCGTCCTCGACGCCCTCGATCAGGAGCAGCATCGCCGGCCGCCGCCCGAGCCGCTCGACCACCTCCACCAGACCGTCGCCGTCGAGCCGCGGTTTCGGCCCCGCCAGGGCGAGCATGCCGCCGTGGGATGCGCCGTGGGCCATCTGGTCGAGCTCCTTGCGGTCGGCAGTGCGGACGGGCACGCCCAACTGCTCGGCCAACTCCATCACCTCCGTAAACTTCTCCACGTGCGCCCCGTGGGCGACCAGGATCATCTGAAACCGCCGCTGGCGGGCCTGCAACGCGGCGAACACGGACTGTCTGCCCTCGATCGTTTCCATCTGGGGTGGAGAATAGCCACAGAGCCCGCGGAGGCACAGAGGAGCGTGAAGAGATGGGGGGATGAGGGGGTGGGGAGATGGGGCGTACTCAACTGGGGGGGCGGGACGTCCGATAGCGCTTGTATGAGCGCCGTGCTCCCCGACGAATTTCCGTTCAACCGCGCGAGGCCCGCGCCCGAGCCGATCGCCCCGATTGCGGCGTCCGAGCCGGCGCCGCGCCCCGCGCCCGCGATCATTCCCGACGCCGTCGCGCCCGCGCCGACGCCGGTGCCGGCCGCGCCCGCCGCCGAGACGATTTCTGAAGAGCCGCTGATCGAGGTCCGCGCCGCCTGCGCGACCCTCTACCGCGGCCCCGAGCGCCGCCGGTCGCCGCGGCAGGCGCTGCGCGCCAAGGCCGTCTACCGGCCCGATTCCGCCGCCCTGGGCGAGTCCGGTCACCCGGCCGGCGTCCAGGTATCGAATATCTCCATGCTCGGCGTCCGTTTCTGGGCCCGGGGGGCCGTGCCCGCCGGCGCCAAGGGGAGCGTTCGCATGGAGGTCGGCCCGCTCAAGTGGTCGAGCCGCGTCCGCGTGGTCGCGTGCGTGCCGTGCGAGGACGACGACGGCTACGTCATCGGCTGCGAGTTTGTCGGAAACGAACTTAAACGCGGCCGGCGGACCGACGCGGCCTAATCCACCCTACTTCGCCCCCGCCCCGTCCAGCAGCTTGACCATCCCCTTCCCGAGCGCATCCCCCACGAGAAAATAAGTCTCGGCGTTCCCGAACTCGTGATGGCCGTGGCTCGGGTTTGGTGAGTCAGCTGCCTTCCGCACAAACTGCCGCGTCGGCACGAAGATCACGTTCCCCGCG
>DATHXE010000215.1:0-5945 GCA_035459845.1 Tepidisphaeraceae bacterium
GATTCGTCGACGAGCCTGCTTTTCCTGCTGACGCCGCACCACGTCGCGTGTTATCGTCACCCCGTCGGTTCCTTCGACTCGCGCGGAGGTTGGCATGAGGGACGCGAATCGTCATTTGAGCTACGCCGCGGGGGCGGGCGATCGGCCGCTGCTCGCCGTGACCATCGGGCAGATGCTCGACCACGTCGTCCGCGAGCACGGCGACAACGAGGCCGTCGTTTCCACCTTCGAGAACCGCCGGCTCACCTACCGCCAGTTCGGCGCCGCCGTCGACGACCTCGCCCTCGCCCTGATGGCGATCGGCGTCAACCCCGGCGATCGGGTCGGCATCTGGTCCACCAACTGCGTCGACTGGGTCGTCGTCCAGTTCGCCACCGCCAAGATCGGCGCGATCCTCGTCAACATCAACCCGGCGTACCGCGTCACGGAGCTCGAATTCGCCCTCCGCCAGTCCCGCTGCTCCGTACTGCTGATCGGCGAGGGCTTCAAAGACGTAAACTACGCCGAAACGCTGCTGGAGATCGCACCCGAATTTCGCACCGGCGCGCCGAGCGCCAAACTGCCCGACCTCCGCCACGTCATCACGATAGAGGGCGTTGCCGCGCACGCGGGGATGACCGCCTGGCCCGACCTGCTCGCCGGCGCGAGCTCGATCACCGCGCCACAACTCGCCGAGCGCCTGACGAGTCTCGACTTCGACGACGTGATCAACATCCAGTACACGTCCGGCACGACCGGCACGCCCAAGGGCGCGATGCTCACCCACCGGTCGATCCTGAATAACGGCTACTTCGTCGGCCGGCGCATGCGCCTGACGCACCGCGACCGCCTCTGCATCCCCGTCCCGTTCTACCACTGTTTCGGCATGGTCCTGGCCAACCTCGCCTGCGCCACGCACGGGGCGACGATGGTCCTGCCCGCCCCGCACTTCTCCCCGCTGGCGACGCTCGAGGCCGTCGAGAAGGAACGATGCACGGCGCTCCACGGCGTGCCGACCATGTTCGTCGCCGAGCTCGACCACCCCCGCTTCGCCGAGTTCGACTACTCCACCCTCCGCACCGGCATCATGGCCGGCGCCCCGTGCCCGATCGAGGTCATGCGCCGCGTCATGACCGAGATGCACCTGCCCGAAATCACGATCGCCTGCGGCATGACCGAGACCAGCCCCGTCTGCAACATGACCGAGGTCGACGACCCGGTCGAGATGCGCGTCGGCAGCGTCGGGCGCGTCATGGAGCACCAGGAACAGAAGATCATCGACCCCGCGACGGGCCGCACAGTCCGCCGCGGCGTCCAGGGCGAACTCTGCTACCGCGGCTATCAATTGATGCGCGGCTACTGGGCCGACCCCGACGCCACCCGCCGAACCATCGACGACGCCGGCTGGCTCCACGGCGGCGACCTCGCCGTCATGGACGACCAGGGCTACCTCCGCATCACCGGCCGCCTGAAGGACATGATCTGCCGGGGCGGCGAGAAGATCTTCCCCCGCGAGGTCGAGGAGTTCCTGTTCACCCACCCCGCGATCGCCGAGGCGTACGTGTTCGGCGTGCCGGATGAGTACTACGGCGAAGACGTCGCCGCCTGGGTCAAGCTCCGCGACGGGCAAAACCTGACCGAGGAAGACGTCCGTGCCTTCTGCCGCTCGCGCATCATGGCCTACAAGGTCCCGCGCCGGATCAAGTTCGTCACCGAATTTCCGACGACGGTCACCGGGAAGATCCAGAAGTACAAGATGCGCGATGCGACGGCGCGCGAGATGGCCCAGCACCGCCAGCACGGGCGCGAAGGAGAGGACATCGGACGGACGCCGGACGGGATGCCCGACACGCGCCCGCGCGCGATTTCGCAAGACCCCGTTTAGCCGCGACCCGGAGGGCAAGCGACAGCGCCGCCCGCAGGGGAGCGCGTCGGCGCGGCGCACGCAGAATCGCGGATATGCAGGACAGCATCCATGCCACCATCGCACGCGTCACTCCATAAAGAATCCCCCGTTCACGTGGATCGTCTGCCCCGTCACGTACCCCGCCATCGGTGAGCACAAGAACAGCGCCACCCCCGCGACATCCTCCACCGCCCCCAACCTCTTGAGCGGCACCTGTTCCACGAACTTCGCGAGCAATGCCGCCGGCGTCGTCCGTACCATGTCCGTGTCCACGAACCCCGGCGCGATCGCGTTCACCGTCACCCGTGTCCCCGCCAACTCGCGCGCTGCCACCTTCGTCAGCGCGATCAGTCCTGCCTTGCTCGCCGCGTAGTTCGCCTGCCCGAACAGCCCCAGCACCGCCGCGACGGACGCGAGATTGATCACCCGCCCGCCCGGGCGCAGCCGCGACGCCGCCTCGCGCAAACAGTGGAACGCCCCCGACAGGTTTACCGCGATCACCGCATCCCACTCTGCCAGCGTGATCTTCTTCAGCGACCGGTCGCGAATGATCCCGGCGTTGTTGATGAGAATGTCCAACCCACCCGTCGTCGCGACGACCTGCTCGAACATCCGCCCGACCGCCGCCGGGTCCGACACGTCCGCGTCGACGGAGAACGCGCCGCCCGCGATCTCTGCCACGACGGCTTCCGCATCCGCCCGGTTCTGCCCGTCGGCGTCGGCGACGTAGTTCACCGCCACCCGCGCCCCGTGCGCCGCCAGCGCCCGCGCGATCGCCGCCCCGATCCCGCGCGACGACCCGGTCACCAGCGCCACCTTGCCCGAAAGGTCGAGGGAGAAACCTGCCGCCATGCCCGCCTACGATACCGATGAGGCGGGCGCGTTGGCGAGAGTCTTTCGCGCGGAGGATGACGAATGCGGAACGGTCGCGCCCACAACGGCAACGGCCACCCGAGTACCCCTCTTGAGGCCCGCGTCACTTCAGTGACCGGGGGGAACACCTCCCCCGTCCGCGTCCTGACGGTCGTCCCGATCTGCGACGGCCACGACAGCGCGATCTCCACGATCAACATCGAGCTGGTCCGCCACGGCATTGAGGTCGTCTACCTCGGCTACCACCGCTCCGTCCGCGACGTCGTCCGCGCCGCCGTCCAGGAAGACGTCAGCGCCGTCGGCATCTCCAGCTACAACGGCGGCCACGTTGAGTTCTTCTCCGCCGTCGTCGCGGGCCTGCGGGCGCAAGGCGCGACCGACGTCACCGTCTTCGGTGGCGGGGGCGGCACCATCACCCGCGCCGACGAGCGCGCGATGAGGCGCCGCGGCGTCGGACGCATCTTCTTCCCGGGCGATTCGCTCGAAGAGATCGTCGCATATGTCAAGACCCTCGATCGCCCAAAAAAAACCGGGGCAAAGCCGTACGGGCTCCGCCCAAAGCGCCGCCCCGGACCGTCTGCGGATCGCGAACTCGCCCGCGCGCTCACGAGCGCCGAACTGGGAGGGCGAGGCTCCGTCCGAGCCGTGCCGGCAGGGGGTCGACCGTCCGAACTCCGAAGCGCCGCCGAGGCAAACAAGAATGCCCGCCCCACCGAACCCCTCGTCATCGGCGTCACTGGCCCCGGCGGCGCCGGCAAGACCACGCTCATCGACGAACTGATCCTCCGTCTGCTGGCGCGCAACCCCGCCGCCCGTGTCGCCGTCCTCTCCCACGACCCCAGCCTCGTCTCCGCCGGCGCCCTGCTCGGCGACCGCGCCTCGATGATCTACGCCAATGACGACCGCGTCTTCATGCGCAGCCTGGGCACGCGCGGGCACGCCGGCGGGATCGCCGCCGCCACCGCCCGCTGCCTCGCCGCCCTCCGCGCCGCGCGCCCCGCGTTCGACGTCGTCTTCGTCGAGACCGTCGGCACCGGCCAAGAAGCCGCCCCATTCGCCCGCGAGCCCCTGGTCGACCGGACGCTGCTCGTGATGAGCCCCGACTACGGCGCGCGACTGCAACTTCAGAAGATCGCCGCGTTCGACGTCGCCGACGTGATCGCCGTCAACAAGGGCGACCTCGGGCCAGCCCGCACGGCCGTCGCCGAGATCGGGCGGCGCGCCGCGGGTACGCCGCTCGTCTCGACGATCGCCAAACGCCACGGCGACCCCGGCGTCGACCAACTGCTCGACCTGTTAATGCGCACCCCGGATTCCCTGCCCGGGCTAGCCGCTTCAGCGGCTAGTGGGATTGGAAACGCCGCAATTCTCCCTAAGAATGCCCATCGCCGTGCGGAAGCGGCGAAGCCGCAAGCGGCAGAAGCCGTTCGGAAGGGAGCACAGAAATGAGCATCCTCGTCGACGTCCTCCGCGCCGCCGACGCGTACGACAAGCACGTCGAAGACGCCGTCCGCACCGCGCGCAACGACCCGAAGGCCGGCGAAGCGCTGCTGTCCCAGTGGCGCCAGACCCTCACCGCCATCCCCGAAGTCGACACGCCCACCGGCCTGCGCGTCCCCGCGGTCGCGCTCCCCGACCTCGACGAACCCGGCGCCGTCGCGCGATACCTCGCCGAAGAGAACCTGCCCGGCCAATTCCCCTTCATGAACGGCGCGTACCCGCGCATGTACGCCGCGGCCGCGAACGATCAACAACGCTCCGAAGAGCCCACCCGCCTGTTCGCTGGCCTCGGCCTCGCCGAAGACAGCAATGCCCGCTTCCGCTATCTCGGCGGGCACCAGCGCTCCGCCCGCCTGTCCACCGCGTTCGACGGGCCCACCCTCTACGGCATGGACTCCGACGCCGACGGGGCGCTCGGCAAAATCGGCGAGGGCGGCGTCGCCATCGACACGGTCGACGATGTCGAGCGCCTCTACGCCGGGTTCGACCTCGCCGACCCGCGCGTCAGCGTCTCAATGACGATCAGCGGCCCCGCCCCGGTCATGCTCGCGATGTACGTCGCCGCCGCCAAACGCCGGTTCGGCGAAAACGTCGTCGGCAAGCTCCGCGGCACGATCCAGGCCGACGTGTTGAAGGAGGTGCAGGCCCAGAACGAGATGGTCTTCCCGATCGACGCGGCCCTGCGCTTCCTTGCCGACACGATCGAGTGGACGACCGCCCACATGCCGCGCTGGTATCCCGTCTCGGTCAGCGGCTACCACATTGCCGAGGCCGGCGCCACGCCCGTCCAACAGGCCGCCTACACGCTCGCCAACGGGCTCGAGTACGCGAGATTGTTGCGCGACCGCGGCCTTGCCGCCGACGCGTTCGGCCCGCGCCTCTCGTTCTTCCTCGACTGCGGCCTGGACGTCGAGTACCTCGTCCTCGCGCGCGTCTGCCGAAAGCTGTGGGCGATCGCGATGCGCGACGTTCTCGGCGCCACCGACCCGCGCGCCCAGGTGATGAAACTCCACACGCAGACCAGCGGCCGGTCGCTCGTCGCCCGCGAGTTCCGCAACAACCTCACGCGCACCGCCGTCGAGCTCGTCCTCGCGTACGCCAACGGCACCAACTCCTGCCACTCCAACGCCGCCGACGAGCCGTTCACCACCCCTTCGCCCGAGTACGCGCGCCTCGCCGCCCACGCCCAGGCGATCCTGCTCGACGAGTCCGGCCTGTTCAAACACACCACCAACCTTCTCGGCTCGTCCCCCGGCATGCGCGACCTCGCCCGCCGGGTCGAGAGCGAGATCCGCGCCGAGTGGGCCCGCCTCGAAGACCTCGGCGGCGTCCTCGGCGCCGTCGAGGCGCGCTACCAGCGCAGCCAGATCCAGGCCGCCGCCCACCGCTACGAAACCCAGATCGCCACCGGCGACCGCCCGATCGTCGGCGTCAACCTCTACCGCGCCGACCCGCCCGCCAACGTCGAAGTCGTCCGCACGCCCTTGGCCAAGCAGCGAAAACAAATCGAGCGCCTGTCGGCGTTCAAGAAACGCCACGCCCGAAAGGCCGGCGCCGCCCTGGAGGCGCTCATGCAGACCGCCCGCGCCGGCGAAAACGTATTCCCCGCGCTCATCGCCGCCGCCGAGGTCTGCTCGCTAGGCCAGATGGTCGCGGCGATGCAAAGCATCGTCGGGCGGTTCCGGCC
>DATHXE010000216.1:0-4359 GCA_035459845.1 Tepidisphaeraceae bacterium
GCGAGGAGGTAGTTGATCAGGAAGGTGCGCGCGTTGCCGAGGTGGAAGGCGCCGGTTGGGGAGGGGGCGAGGCGCGTGAGCGGAGATACCGGGGCCTGTCCCAATGTCATCCCGAGGTACTCCGAGGGATCTGGCTTGAGCGACCAGGCCCGAGCGATTTTGGCGGTGGGCATGGAGCGGTGGTCAGCGAGCCACGGGCCCCGTCGACCCGGGCCAGATCCCTCGTGAGTACACTCGGGATGACAGTGGGGACGCCGCCCGCGAGGGCAACATCAATAGTTCGCGCTCAGGGTTCGTACTGGAGGCTCGCGACGACCTTTTCGAGGAACTCTCGGTCCTGGTTGAACTCCGAGAGCTTGAGCGGTTGGAAGGTGAGGGCGCGGGACTTGTACTGCTTGCCGCCGGCGTCGGGGATCAGGAGGGTGATGCGCCAGGTGACGAGGTGCGGGTTGACGACGGCGCGGGTGGTGGGGATTTTGGTGCCAGGGGGGAGCTTGGCGGCGAGGGTCTCATCGACGATGGGGACGACGGCCTCGACCTCGGGCGCCGGGGCGCCGCCGACGAACTCGTTGGAGAGCATGCGCTGCTCGAGGACCTTGATCGGCCCGAGGTCGCGCATGACGGCACGGTTGACGGGGTGGGGCTTGGCGTCGATCTCGCGCTTGGCGCCGGCGGCGAGGGCGGCGAGGCGGTCGGCGGGGACGGTCGAGGAGTTGGTGACGAGTTGGATGTCGATCTCGCCGGACGTCGCGCGCCCGCCGACGGAGATGAGGGAGGCCATGCCGTCGCCGAGCGACTTGAGGTGCCACGACTCGGGGACCTCGAGCGAGACGGGGAAGTCGCCCAGGCGGAGGCGCTTGCGGGCGCCGGCCATGAGCTCTTGCGTGGTCGGCGCGGGCCCGGCCTTGCCGGCGAGGTCTTCGATCTCCTTGCGGCGGCGCTCGGCGGCCTGGGCGGCGGAGGGGGGGGCGTCGGCGGAGTCGTCGCACCCGGCGAGGCCGCCAATGACCATCCCCGCCGCGAGGGTGAGCGCGGCGAGCCGTTTGACTCGATTGGTGGTTCGATTCGTCACGTCGACTCCGGCAGAGTTAACTGGATTGATCAGCGCCCGCCCGGGACGCCCGACGACCGCAGGCTGCCGCCGGCCGCTATATGGGCTGATCGGCTAATGGGGCGACGGGGTCCAGTCTATCGCCGGCGCGGGCGGCGGAACAGGGCGATGGCGCCCAAGGCGAGCAGGCCGAGCGTCCCGGGCTCGGGAACGGGCTGCGGGTTGCCCAGGCCGCCGCCGCCGCCCCCGCCCCCAGGGTTGCTGCCGGGGAGGATTTTCGGCGGGCCGATGTTGATCCAGTCGTCGTCGTCGAGGGCGAGGGGGCGGGTGATCGTGGTGCGGGGGGCTTTGCGTCCGTTGCCGCCGCCACCGCCGCCACCGCCGCCACCGCCGCCACCACCGGTGTTTGTGTTGCCGGGGGGCGTGACGGCGTCGCTGCCGTTGTCGCCGGCGTATCGGATGTAGAGCGTTTTGCGGATGTTGAGGGCGACCTCGTCGTCGCCGCCGGCTTCGCCGTCGATCAGGCGCCAGTTCTTGACGCCCTTGATGTTCGAGAGCGCGATCTTGATGACCCAGGACTTGGCTCGCTCGAGCCCGCCATAGATGGCGCCGTCGGTGCCGCTCTTGTAATTGAAGCGCGGGGTGGTGACGCGCTGGCCCTTGTCATAGTCGTACTCGTCGGCGTCGTCCGACAGGGTGAGCACGGTGGACCAGGGGAGGTCGCTCAGCTTGTACAGGACCTGGCCGCTGTCCTTACCGGTCGCCGAGCCGTTGATGAGGATCAGGCTCAGGGCGTCGCGCTTGTCGTCCCAGTACATGGCGGCGGTGCTGGTCGCCTTGGGGGTGCCGAAGGCGGGGTGGCCGGACTGGTTGTAGTAGTCGTAATAGGATCCGGCCTTGGCGGTGCCGATGACGGCGTCGAAGTCGGTGTAGTGCTTACCGTCCTGCGAGTATTCGAGGATCGGGGCGGTGCGGGCGTCCGGCGCGGCCAGCACGGCGGCGCAGAACGCGGCGACGGCGGTCCGGTTGTCGAATCGGTTTCTCACGTTCGCCTCTCCTCCCGCCCCGGTTTGCTCCACGATGGTCGAGAAGGTCGAACGCCGCGGGGGCGCACGCGCCTTCCTCTAAGAAGTCCTTCGGAGGTGGGGGCGCTCTACTTAAGTCGTCGGTAACGAAAATGACGGAAGTTCGGCGCGGGGAGGTTCGCGCGAATGCGCTTGTAGAGGTCCGTAGAACCCACGGAGCAAGCTCCGTGGGCTTTCGGGCGTCGTGCGTGGAAGCTGCGATCCGAATATCGCTATTGCGTACTATGGGACCATGCCCTTATGATCCGCCGCGCACGAGGGGGCGGCATTACACATCAGAATCGTCCCATCTACGGAAGGCATATTATGGCTCGCCCCGCGTCCGGATCGATGAACCTGGCCCAACTCGAAAAGCTCGTTCAGGCCCGGCGGTCGGAGGTCGACAAGCTGAACCGGCAGCGCGCGAAGGTGCAGCGGAAGCTGGACGCGATCGACGCGCGGATCGCAGACCTCTCGGGCGGGGCGACGGGCGGCGGGGGCGGCGGGCCGCGGCGCGGGCCGGGGTCGCGCGTGCGGAACGACATCTCGCTGCAGGACCTGATCCACCAGATCCTGTCGAAGGCCGGCGCGCCGATGGGCGTGGGCGACATCGCCGACAAGGCCAAGGCGTCGGGGTACCGGTCGAACTCGGCGAACTTCCGCGGGATCGTGAACCAGACGCTGATCAAGGACAAGCGATTCGTCAGCGCGTCGCGCGGGATGTACAAGATCAAGTAAGCAGGGTGGGCACTGCCCACCGACGGGCGCGTTTTCTTATATGCGCTGCTGGACCGCTAACCCGCGAGCGGGTGTGCTGCGCACACGGTTCGATCATTCGTCGACCGACAACACCGGTACCGGCGCCGCGGGACGTTTCGCGTTGCGATAGTCTTCGACGACGCGGCCGTCGTGGAGCTTGATCACGCGCTGGGCGCGCTCGCCGACGTGGGGGTCGTGGGTGACGATGATGATCGTCCGCCCGGTGGCGACGAGCTCGTCGAACAGGGCGAGGATCTGCTGGCCGGTCTTGGAGTCCAGGGCGCCGGTCGGCTCGTCGGCGAGGAGGATGAGCGGGTCGTTGATCAGCGCGCGGGCGATGCACACGCGCTGTTGTTGTCCGCCGGAAAGCTGCATCGGGCGGTGGTCGAGGCGTTGCCCGAGGCCGACCTTTTCGGCCATCTCGACGGCGCGGCGTCGGCGGTCGGCGGGGGCGACGCCCATGTAGAACATCGGGACCTCGAGGTTCTCGAGGACGGTGAGCTGCTGGATCAGGTTGAAGTTCTGGAAGATGAACCCGATCCGCTGGCTGCGGATGCGGGAGAGGTCGTCGTCCGAGAGGCTGCCGACGTCGGTCCCGCCCAGGACGTACTGGCCTTCGGTCGGGAGGTCCAGGCACCCGATGATGTTCATCAGGGTGCTCTTGCCGGAGCCGGAGGCGCCCATGATGGCGGTGTACTCGCCCTCGATGAAGTCGATGTCGATCGCGCGGAGGGCGGCGACCTCGACGTTGGTGCCGGGCTTGCGGTAGATCTTGGAGAGGTTGTGGACCGAGGCGACGAGGGGCATGGGGATGATTCTACACCGCGCGGGGGGGAATGTTCGTTCGTTTGGGAACGTGAAACATGAAGACAGGAAACATGAAGAGGTGGGAATCGCGGGGCGTTGGCATGCTCACCGAAGTGAGCACTCCGCGCCCCCCTTCGCAAGGCACTCGAAACTCAATTGAGGACGGCGCGACCGATCGCGGTGGGGGACGACTCCCAGGGACCGTTCGCGGAGCGCGCGGCGCGGGAGGCGATGAGGCCCGCGTCGTCGGTCTTGAAGTACATGGTGCCGCGGCCGACGCCGGTCTCGCCGGGCTTGCGGGTGTCGTTCTCGTGGCCCTTGGTGGTCGAGTCGATGATCGTGACGGCCCAGACGCCCGCGGCGACCTCGCGCGGGGCGGCGTCGATGACGACGACGTGGCCGGTGTTGCCGGTGGGCGGCTGGGGGTCTTTCTTCCACGCGATGACGTCGCCCGGCTTGGCATCGGCGAGGCGCTCGACGCGGTGCCACGGGTTGCCGGCCTCAGGTTTGGCCGGGGCGGCGAGGAAGGCGTTGGTGAAGTCGACGGCGCGGGGGCGCTTGCCCTTGCCGGACACCGGGAGGACGGCGTAGTGCCGGGGCAACTCCTTCTTCACGATGTAGCTGACCAGGCCGGAGCAATCGCAGTTGAACTTGCCGGCGTTGCCGTCGATGTCGGTC